>JAYWHB010000502.1:0-3024 GCA_043777915.1 Deinococcales bacterium | reverse complement strand
GGTCTACAATTTTGGCTTGGTTGACTTTACGAACAAATTGTGTCGCCTGCAAATACCTCGAGTCAAGGACGTTGGGCTTTGCACCAGCAGTGGTGATGTTCCAACGGCTGCCAACACCATATGCGCCGTAGACCCACTCCCAACCACTCGAGTTGCTCGTGGCGACACCCAAACCAGCACTTGGAGCATAATTGGAAACGCTACCTGAAACGCCATAGCCATAAGTATCGTTTTTGCCATTACCGTCAGGGTCATTAAATGTGAAGGCTTTTGCAACCTCCAAGAACTCCTCGAGCGTGGTGGGGGCTTTTAGACCAAGTTTAGTCAACCAGTCTTTGCGGATTAACATACCGTGACGGTTCTTGAAGATAGAACGTTCAATAAAGCCATAACGCACGTTATTAAAGGTCGAGAGTTGCACCAACTTGGAATCTTTTGAGCGGTCAGCAAAGCGTTTTGGCATCAATTTTTGGATCGGCTCGCTAGGTGCAAGTAAACCCTGCTCGGCAAAATCGTAAAATACCGTACGGTCATCTATGGCAAAGTAATCAGGTAGGTCGTTGGCGGCTGCCAAAGCACGTAACTTAGCCGTTCCTTCTGCACCAAACTGAGACCGATTAATCTTCAAGTTGATGTTGAATTTTTCACGCAAGATTTTATAGACAAACCAATTTTCTGGTGGGTCTGGCACTTCTGGAGTGCCTGGTGTGAAATACAACGAGAGGTCTACTGGGCTATTTTGGGCTTGAGTTCCCAAAAGTACCCCTGTTGTTGTTGCTCCAAAGACCAGAGCCAGACATGCCAATACTTTCTTTGCTTTCATACTCTTTCTCACTTCCTTTTTGCCCTACATTCTTAAACGTGTTTCTCGAGCTTGATACTGCTTACTACTCTTTAACACTGCCCAACAGCACACCTTTGGTGAAATGCCGTTGAATCCAGGGGTAAACAATTAACATCGGCAGCATCGTTAAAAAGACGGCTGCCATTTTCAGAGCCTCGAGATGGGTGCGAGAAAAGAATGAGGAGTCGGTAAAATCCGCACCACTTGCACCTGTGATGATGTCACGAAGCAGCACCGGTAAAGGCATTTGGTCATCTTTGTTGAGGTAAAGAATCGGAGCGAAAAAATCGTTCCAGTAGCCCACACCGTAAAACATGCCAACTGTCAAAAGGATTGGGGTAGATAACGGCAAGACCACCAGTGTCAGGATTTGCCATTCGGAAGCACCATCTATTTCGGCAGCGTCAATCAGGCTGGGTGGAATGCCTTGAAAAAAGGCTTTCATGACAAAGGTGTTGTATACCGAAATCGCAACAGGCAACCAGAGTGACCACCATGTGCCGTACAAACCCACGCCTTTTACCAGCATAAAACCTGGAATCAGACCCGCACCAAATAAGAACGCGGCAAGCATCACAACCATAAAAAATTGACGACCTGGCAAATTGGCACGGCTGAGGGGATAAGCCGTCATGACGGTCATGATCACACTGATTGTTACTCCACCCAAAGTAATCAGTATGCTGTTTAACAAGGCACGGTAAAATCTCGAGTTGGCAATCAGGGTTTTGTAGGCTTCAAAATTCCAACCGGACGGGGATATATCCCCCGCTTTGGGGGAAAGCGAAATAAGAAACACATAAAAAATCGGAATAAAGGTCGCTACCATGGCACAGACCAAGACCACCGAAATCGCAAATTCAAAACCGGGTTCAGCGATCTTGCGTTTTTTTGGTTTTGATACTGCTTGAGAAACAATTGCTTGTGCCATATCAGTACAACCCCGAACCTGACCAACGCTTTGCCAAACGGTTGGCGCTGACCACCAAAACCAGACCGATCAAACCTTTGAATAAACCCACGGCAGTCGCCAGTTCGATCTGACCACTGCGAATACCTTGCTCGTAAACCCAAGTGTCAATAATGTCACCAGTGCTTAAGACTGCTGTGTTGAGCATCACAAAAATCTGTCCAAAACCCGCATCCAATACCGAACCTAAACGCAACAGCATGACCAGCACAAACACGTCTTTCAAACCGGGCAAAGAGATGTAAAGAATACGCTGCAATCTTGAAGCACCATCCACTTCGGCAACCTCATACAGTGTGGGATCAATCGAAAGCAACGCCGCGAGGTACAAAATTGCGCCCCAACCAACTTCTTTCCAGATGTCAGAACCAACCACCAACCACCGAAAATAATCGGGATTTGACAAGAAATTTACTGTCTCGAGATTTAAGCCCAACCTAACTTGATTAACCAAGCCGACGCTTTGCGAGAACAACGACAGCATAATGCCCGACACAACAACCCAAGACAAAAAGTGCGGTAAGTAGGTGATGGTTTGGGTCAGTCTGCCCAACCACTTACGACTGACTTCATGAATGCAAATAGCAATAATAATTGGGGGCAGCAAACCAAAAAGGAGTTTCATACCAGAAATAATCAAGGTATTGCTCAGAATTCTCGAGAAATAATAGGAATTAAAAAATGTTTGCAGGTGTGTTAAACCAACCCAAGGACTGTCCCAAACGCCTTTGAGCGGTTGAAAATCCCGAAAAGCAAGTTGAGCATACCAAAGAGGACCAAATCGAAACACCACAAAGTAGACCAACGCAGGAAGTAGCATCAAATACAACACACGTTGCTTATGAATTTGTCGCCATAAACGCCCTTGCAAGACCTGCTTCTGACTCAGAGAGAACTGTACACCACTGTCATTCATAGGTTAAGACCTCAAAAGTTTGCTGCACAATGCAAGCAAGCCATCAGAAATTCATGCTGGAAATTAGTCGGAAAAACGTTTTGCCAAGAGTAACCTTCAATCACCCAAAAGTCAAGCATCTATCCAGAGTACAATGTTTAATTTTTTCTTCTAATAAGGATTTTTGCACAGATTTTTGCCTACTGTACGGGATTTTTACTTGTTGACTCACATATCCATCTCGGTAATCCAAAGCGCTAAGCCCAGTTGCTCGAGACGTTTTATACTGATAGCCGTGTTAGTCGAAAAACCTCG
>JAYWHB010000501.1:0-8390 GCA_043777915.1 Deinococcales bacterium | reverse complement strand
GGTAATATACAGCACAAAAATTACGAGAGGAGACCTATGCAATTACAAAAAGGGCAACGCGGTAAACTCACTGAGCTTGGTATCGGACAGCAATTTGTGGTGCTGCTCGAGGTCGGTCAATTTGATACAGCCTGTTTTGGGGTAGATGCCCAAGAAAAATTATCCGATGATCGTTATATGGTCTTTTATAATCAAAGCACCAGCCCAGACCAAGCAATATCTTTTCTCAATCAAGCGCAACAACATCGTTATACAATCAATTTGCAACTCTTAAACCCTAAAATTAGCAAAATGGTTTTTACCATCACTGCCCCAGATAACCAGAACATGACCCACTTATCAAGCGGACATATTGTTTTGCAACAAAATAACCAAGAAGTGGCTCGGTACAGCTTTTTAGCCAAAGACTTTAGCCATGAAAAAGCTGTCATGGGTCTCGAGGTCTACCAAAAAGATGGTGTTTGGCGACTTCATGCTTGTGGACAAGGCTTTGCTGGAGGTCTATCGGCTTTGGTAGGACATTTTGGTGGCGAAGTTGCTCCTGCTGAAATAGTTGCTCCTGTAACGCCACCTTCTGCCCCTGTTGCAGTCCCAGCCCCTAAAATTTCTTTAACCAAAGTCAATTTGGACAAACGTGGTGAAACTGCTAAAATCTCTTTGCGTAAAGACATTGCCAATACCATCCATGTCAACCTGAACTGGAATCAGCAAGCCAAACGCGGTTTTTTGGGAATGAGTACCCCGGCTGCCGACCTTGACTTGGGTTGTATGTTCGAGCTTGAAGATGGCAGTAAGGGCGTATTTCAAGCCTTAGGTCAAAATATGGGTCAAAAAGGGCAATCTCCTTTTATTTACATTGACAAAGACGACCGCACTGGAGTCTCAGCCAATGGTGAAAATCTTTATATTGAACGACCAGATTTGATTAAACGGGTGCTTATTTTTACATTTATTTACCAAGGCGCAAAAAATGGTTTTCAGGAAGTCGAAGGCAGAATGAAAATGACTGACCCGTCTGGAAACGAAATTACCTTAGCCCTCAATAACCCTGATACAAAACGCACATTTTGTGCGGTTGCGATGATTCAAAAAATCGGTGGTGAAATCAGTATCAGAAAAGAAGAACTCTATTTTGAACATCATGGTACAGCCGACGAGCATTTTGGATTTGGTTTTCGTTGGTCGGCAGGTTCTAAAGACTGACCGTTGGTCAGCAGGTTCTAAAGACCAAACTTTCGCCCTCATTCAAAAAACAGGAGTTTATCATGGCAATTAGTTTACAAAAAGGTGGCAATATCTCGCTGACCAAGACCGATGCAAGTCTGACCAAAATGATTATTGGTTTAGGTTGGGATACCCGTTCAACCGATGGTCAAGCCTTCGACCTTGATGCCAGCGCCTTTATTGCCAATGCAGCAGGCAAAGCCCGAAGCGAAAAAGATTTTATTTTTTACAACAATCTTGTCAACCCAGATGGTGTTGCCCATACTGGCGACAACAAAACTGGAGACGGCGATGGGGATGACGAACAAATTAAAATTGATCTCGCCAAATTGCCAGCCGATGTACAATCGGTGTTTATTACGGTCACCATTCACGAAGCCGAGGCTCGTCGTCAAAACTTTGGACAAGTCCGTAACGCTTTTGCTCGAGTGGTCAATGAAATCAGCAATCAAGAACTGGTACGCTATGACCTTGGTGAAGATTTTTCGACTGAAACCGCGATTATCTTTGCCGAAATTTATCGCAATGGAGCCGAATGGAAATTCCGTGCCATTGGACAAGGCTTTGCAGGTGGTTTAGGGTCATTGGTTCACCATTTTGGATTATAGTACACCGTCGGCTCGAGACTTGGCATACTGCTAAAGCAGTACGCCGTTACTGCATAGGAATAAAATATGATTATTAAAGAATTTGGTTTTTCAATCGCTGTGACCGTCATTTGTTTAGTATTGGCAACCGTCTATGGATTCAATACAGGAGGACTTGCCACTGCTGTTTCATTCTTTACCATTGCAACCATTTTAGGCGTAATGGAGCTTTCATTATCGTTTGATAATGCCGTAGTTAACGCCAGTGTCCTAAAAAATATGACTCCGGTCTGGCAACAACGCTTTTTAACTTGGGGAATTCTGATTGCCGTCTTTGGAATGCGCTTTATCTTCCCAATCCTCATTGTTGCCGTAGTAGCACAATTAGGATTTCTTGAAGTCATCAACATGGCACTCAACGATTCAACCAGTTATGCCAAAGCCCTAATCAGCGCCCATGTACCAATCAGTGCCTTTGGTTCAACTTTTTTGATGTTGGTATTTTTTAAGTACCTAATGGATCCAGATAAAGATGTTCACTGGTTTGCTCCGCTCGAGAAACGCTTAGCCCAAATCGGACGGCTTGACACCATACAAGTTTTTATCACTGGGGTATTGCTCGTTCTAGCCGTACAGTTCTTGGTGCATCAAGAAGAACAATTCTCAGCCCTTATTTCTGGGTTTATCGGAATTCTAGTCTATGTTTTTATGGATGCCTTGGGAGGACTGTTTAACACCGACGATATTGCCAGTAACGCTGGAAAAGCTGGCTTGGTTAGTTTTATGTATCTCGAGGTTCTTGACGCTTCGTTTTCCCTAGATGGTGTGATTGGAGCTTTCGCAATCACCAAAGAGATTGTGATCATTTCGGCTGGATTATGTATTGGTGCAGTCTTTGTTCGTTCAATTACTCTTTTGTTGGTTAAACAGAACACCCTTCAGGCTTACCGTTATCTCGAGCATGGAGCGCATTACGGTATTGGGGCTTTGGCGTTTATCATGTTGTTATCTACCAACCATGACATTAAAATCCCAGAATTAGTGACTGGTCTAATTGGCGTTGGCTTTATTGTCTGGTCAATCTTTTCTTCGATGCAATACAATAAAAATAACCCCGTAAGCCAAAAAACCAAAGACAGTTAAAATACCTCAAACAACGCATCCTTTTGTGGTGCGTTGTTGTTTTTAGTTTTTCTACTTATTTCTCTAAAGGAATCGCATGGAACAACTCTCTCGAGGTCAACGACAAAAACTAAGCCAGTATCAAATTCCATTGCAGTTAAAGTGCCGAGTTACTGTGCAGATGCCAGCCAAGAATGCTACCATTCTTGCAATAGTCACCAATCAAAACCATAAAATCGAATCAGCAACAAACATTATCCATCAACAACAAAGTCACCAAGCAGTCCAAATTATTACGGTCAGCGAAAAGCAAGCTACACATAATCAAGCCGAGTATTTTGTTGATTTAAGTCAACTTCGAGAGGGTGAACAAATTGTTTTTGTGGTCTATTTTGCACAATCAGACCCACGTTTGTTTGAACAAATAAACCTGACAATAAATAACCAAATTCAATACTGTCTCAATCATCAAGAATTAAATAGTGAACAGAGTATTATTCTTGGTCTGTTGTATCAAAAAGACTCAGAACACCGCTTTCATGCTTACGGAAATGGCTATCAACAAGGTTTAGAGGGACTGATGAAGCACTTCGGTTTTGACTTCTCAAAAGTCTTATCGTCAACCTCAATATCTACACCCAATGTGCATCAGGACAGCACACGCATAAATGCGGCTAAATTGCCAATTGTATTGCCAAAACTCTGGACAGGCAGACAAGCAACTCCGAATATTCCAAGTGGATTAATTCATGGAATTTATTACATAGAAATAGAACACGATGGCTTGAAGTCATCTGGCAGTGGTTTTGCAATCAGTCCGGGTGGTTATATTCTCACCTGTTATCATGTAATTGAAAACGCGCACAAAATCACCGTCACGGCTGAACAAAGCCAACTCGAGCGACAAGCAACAGTGGTTGCTGCTGATGAACACCATGACTTGGCTCTATTGTGGCTCAATGACCAACAAGGCTTGACCGACTGGTTAATCCTTGACTTAGAGCGAGAACCACAACTGGGTGATGAATTAGGATTACTCGCTTATCCATTAGGCACGGCTTTTGGACGTAGTGTGACTTATTCTCAAGGCATTATCAACGGGGTAAGGCAACAAAGTGACACCTCGTTTTTACAAATTGATACTGGTGCAGCCCCAGGCTCGAGTGGTGGAGCAATTTTCTTACGCAACACGGGTCAAGTCATTGGAATGCTTCATGGTGGTTTACCAATGGCGCATGGAATGATCGTTAATCTAGGAATTGACTTGCGTAATTTAAGGTTATTAAACTGGGTATATTAAATTAAACCAACTCAAGATTTCCCGTGATTATTGGCAGCAATGACCGTGAAACAGGTGTGCTGAGTGTCCGAAATGTGGCGACTCGAGAACAAGAAAGCGTCAGGCTCGAGGATTTAGCGCATTGGTTAGAACTCGGATTGTATTTTGGATGACCGCATACACCTAATGCGTTTAATCTCCAAGCTAAATCTCGAGTATAGTGTTGTCATGACCGCGCTCCTCGAGCTTCCAATTACCAGAGGTGCAATTCCTATGCCATTGTTGCGGGTGGATTTAACGCACTATGACCGCATGATTGCTTCTGGTGTGTTAGATGACCAAAAAGTGGAATTGTTGGATGGTCTCATTTTGGAGCGTGAACCCATGAAGCCCGCCCACTACACTCGAGTGAAACGAATTTATGACCGTTTGCTAAGTCAGTTTTCTGGACTGGCAACAGTTTATTCAGAAGTCCCTATTGAATTACCGCATGATGGTCGTCCGCATCCAGATTTGACATTGGCTCGATTTGGTGCAGGAGAAGAAAATTACACATTGCCCGAAGAAATTTATTTACTGATTGAGGTGGCTGATACTTCTTTAGAGCGTGACCAAGAATTCAGGAGTTTTTTGTACGCAAGGGATTTAATTTGTGAATACTGGGTATTAAATTTGCGGCAGAATCAACTCGAAGTTTACCGTGATTCAAATGGTGAGGCATATGCTCCAAAATTAGTTTTTCCTTTTGGAGTCAAAGTCTCTTGCTTAGCCTTTCCAGACCTCGAGATTGATTGGTCATGAGTCGCTTGCCCTGATGAAAGCCTGTTAGACTCGAGACATGAAACGAACCCATTATTGCAGTGACTTGTCCGAAGCCGATGTTGGTCAAACTGTTACCTTAAACGGCTGGGTCTCTCGAGTGCGCGAATTCCCAGATACGCGCTTTATTGTCTTGCGTGACCGCACGGGGATTGTGCAGCTTACGGTTGACTCGAGCAATCCGTGTTTTACATCCGCCGATTCCTGTAAATCCGAATTCGTTCTCGAGGTCACTGGTACTGTGCAAGCTCGAGCCGAACAAAATAAATCGGCTGCCTATGCCACTGGTGCAATTGAAATTATTCCGACCCATCTCGAGATTCTAAACCGCTCTAAGCCAGTCCCTTTTCCAGTGGATGGAACACCAATCACGGCTTCTGAAGAAATTCGTTTGAAATACCGTTATTTGGATTTGCGCCGTGAGCCTTTGCGTGAAGCCCTGAAACTTCGTTCTAAGACCATCTCGAGTATTTATAATTTTTTGGATTCGGAAGGCTTTATCAGTGTTGAAACCCCAATGTTGACCAAATCTACCCCAGAAGGCGCTCGGGATTACCTTGTGCCGTCTCGAGTCAGCGCTGGGAACTTTTATGCCCTGCCGCAAAGCCCACAACTTTTTAAGCAACTCTTGATGATTGCCAATTTTGATAAGTATTTTCAGATTGCTCGTTGTTTTAGGGATGAAGACTTACGCGCCGACCGTCAGCCAGATTTTACACAACTCGATATTGAAATGAGTTTTGTGGATGTGAATGATGTTCTTGAGCTAAACGAGCGTCTGATACAACACGTCTTCAAGCAAACCCTAAATGTGGATGTGTCTCTGCCTTTACCGCGCCTGAGTTACCAAGATGCTCTTGACCGTTTTGGTTCAGATAAACCCGACCAGCGTTTTGGTCTCGAGATACAAGATGCCTCGAGTGTCGTGGTCAATTCAACCTTTGCAGTTTTTGCTTCGGCTGCCACAGTACGGGTTTTGGTTGCTCCTGCCGAATTATCACGCAAACAAATCGAAAGTTTAGAACAAGTCGCCAAGCAAAACGGAGCAAAGGGCTTAGCGTGGACAAAAGTTACGGCAATTGGTCTCGAGGGCGGAATAGCGAAGTTCCTCTCCCCTACTGAAATTACGGGACTGCTCGAGCTTACGGGGGCGGTGATTGGGCAAACCCTGCTTTTTGGGGCAGACATAAGGGAGACGGCGCTTAAAGCCCTTGGTGCAGTGCGTTTGGCATTGCGTGACGAGTTAAAACTGATTACAAAAGACTCGCCGCGCTTTCATTTTTCTTGGGTGGTAGATTTTCCCTTGCTCGAGTGGGACGAAGACAATCAGCGCTTTACCTTTATGCACCATCCGTTCACCAGCCCTAAACTCGAGGATTTGCACAAATTCGGCACTTCGGAAATGGGCAGTATGAATGCTCGAGCTTATGATTTGGTCTTAAATGGTTATGAAGTTGGCGGCGGGAGCATTCGGATTCACCAGCCAGAAGTGCAAGAAAAAATGTTCAATGCAATTGGTTTTAGTACCGCCGAGGCTCGTGAACGCTTTGGGTTTTTTATGGAAGCCCTCGAGTACGGCACACCACCACATGGTGGGATTGCTTGGGGCTTAGACCGTATGGTGGCGGTCATGGCAAATGCAGAAACGATTCGGGATGTGATTGCTTTTCCAAAAAATGCCAAAGGTGCGGACATTATGGCAGACGCGCCAAGTACTGTGGACGAAAAGCAATTATCAGATTTACATATCAAATTGCGCTAGGTGCGTAGGTTTGGAGCATCACACCATCGCCAAGGTTTTTCGAGGAAATAAGGTTGAGTGCCAACCTATCCTCACTCGAGAAAAAGCGCTTGCCTTGCCCAAGCACAAGTGGGAAAACCATCAAGCGAAGTTCGTCCACAAGACCATGCTGTAAAAGCGTCTGAGCAAAGTTACCACTGCCATAAGTCAGGATATTTTGACCCTCTTGTTGCTTTAGTGCCTCAACAGCTTTAACCACATCACCCTCGAGTACGGTGGCATTCCACTCGAGGGTTTTCAGGGTTTTTGTGGCGACGAACTTTGGTAGGCTGTTCATCCGTTCAGCAAAATTGCCTGTCGCGGTTGACCAATACTTAGCAAAGCCTTCGTAGGTCACACGACCCAGTAAAAGCACATCGCTTTCAAAGAGTTCGTCGTATTTAAATTGTCCGTCTTCTGGATTATAGCCATTGCGCCACGGGGTAGAGTCTTCGTACACCCCATCGAGGGTCAGGAATTCGGTGACAATCAATTTTCGCATATGTAACTCCAAAGGTCGCTTATTATCGGATTTATCCTAGCTGACTGTTTTGGTAAGGTCAACTCTAACGAAAACTTTCTTGAAGTTATTATGTGAAATAAATCACGATTAAATCTATTTTGTGAATTATTTATTGAAATTTATATTTTTTGATATTACACAAGCTCAAAACCATTTAAAGCATCGGTTATCAAGCTATGTTTGCAGGCAATACACACTAAATTTTTTAGCTTAATCTTTTTGGTTGCGCTGCAAAATTTGACTAAGGAAAACACCTATCATCGTTAGCAAAACGATGATCGTAGATAAAGCATTGATGTCTGGGGTAATACCGCGCTTGACCGAAGCATAAATCAGTATCGGTAGGGTTTGCGATTCAGGTCCAGAGGTAAAAAACGAAATCACAAAATCATCAATAGATAAAGTAAAGGCTAACAGTGCGCCAGCCATCACGCCCGGTAAAGCAAGCGGCAGCACAACTTGACGCACCGTCTCGAGCGGCGAGGCGTATAAATCCCGAGCCGCTTCCTCTAAGGCAGGGTCTAAAGTTGCCAGTCTCGAGCGAACCACAATCGCTACAAAAGCAATTTGAAAAGTCACATGAGCAATAATCATGCTTGGCATTCCGGGTTCAAAAAACGGCAGGATATTCCGCAGCACTTGGTAAAGCAGCAATAACGAAATCGCCATCACAATATCGGGTGTAACAACTGGAATATACATCAGCCAAGCCACCAGTTTTGACCCCGGAAAGCGGTAGCGATGCAACCCATACCCGAGCAGTGAACCAATCACCGTAGCAATGGCGGTACTGATGATTGCTAAAACCAAAGTATTTTGCGTAGCTGCCAGTAATTGCGCTCCCTCGAGTCCACCCGTTACACTTTCATCACCAAAAATCTTGGCATACCATTTGGTGGTAAATCCAGCCCAGTCAAGCCTGAATCTCGAGTTGTTAAAGCTCATCACCGCCACCACCAGAATTGGAGCGTATAAAAACGCAAAAGCAAAAAAACTGGTAACGGATAAAGGCAAACTGGCTTTACGCACTTGCGAACGGCGCAGTCCAAAGTGCCA
>JAYWHB010000500.1:0-8411 GCA_043777915.1 Deinococcales bacterium | reverse complement strand
GTTGGGAGAGGGCGGTAGGAGAGCATTCAGATTTGATTTGTGCTTTTAGTACCTTTAGACGCATATTTTTTTGTAACCCCCATTCGTGAGATGCACCCTTGCTCTAGCGAAGTCAGTACATTGTGACTCAATAATGTTAGACTGTGTTGCAAATACGGTATTTTGCGAATTCAGGAGCTTATGGTGGTGCAAACGAAAGGAAATGTTATCTTCGGTCACGGCTCGAGCGTCGGGCGTGTGCGCGACCATAACGAGGATTATCACCGCGTTAAGACCTTTTCTTCTGGGCGCAGTGCAATCAGTTTTTTTGCTGTGGCAGATGGTATGGGCGGCGCGGCGGCGGGCGAGCGTGCCAGTAAAACCGCCATCGAGGTGGTTTCTAAAGCCATCTCGGATTATGTGGAGTTTACGGCAGCAGGTAATAAAGCCATTCCTTTGGATAAAGCCTTAGAACGGGCGTTGGTGGCGGCGAACCGCCGAATTAACCGCGAAGCCCTCGAGAATCCAGAATTCAGTGGTATGGGGACAACCATCACGGTTTGTATTGCTTTAGAACGGCAACTGATTTATGGGCATGTTGGCGATTCTCGGGCGTATTTGGTGCGTGATGGCGAAATTTCTCAGGTCACTCGAGACCATTCTTGGGTTGGTTTTCAGGTCGAACATGGCATCATGACCCCAGAAGAAGCCCAAAACCACGCCAATCGCAATCAGTTAATGCGGGCATTGGGAACTCGAGCCGAGGTATTGGTGGATGTCGGAATCATTCAAACCAAAGTTGGTGATGTGTTTTTACTTTCTTCGGATGGCTTACATGGTTTTGTCGAGGATTTTGAATTTCTCGAGGAATTACAACGCAAGGGCTTAAATTTACAGAGTGCGGTCGAGTATTTTATTGGTATGGCAAATTCGCGTGGTGGTTTGGATAACATCACTTGTGTGATCGCGCAGGTGGTGGCATGACTTTACTAACTGTGGTTGTGCTGGTGGCTCTTTTTGTTTTGGCGGCTTTTATTTTTTGGCGTGTTCCACCACGAATCCTGATTTATACGGTTTGTGGGGTGTTGCTGCTGGTGGCTGGCTTGATGTTTGTGCTGAATTCCAGTCCAGACCTTGGTGGTGGTAAAGCCAGTTCTTTTCGCAGTACCGCGATTTTAGCAGTGGTTGGTTTATTGGTGGCGGCTTCACTTGTGCCTCTGGATACCGACGGCGCTCCAGTGCGAAATCGTCGTAAGCAAAAACGCAAAGTCAATGCTCCCGCCCCGTCTAAAACCCCGACCCTAACCAGTTTGGGTGGCAAAAAAAATCTGGATGCGGGGACACAACTTGCCCGCTACGAAACCCAAGACCGAATTGGCATTGGTGGTATGGCTACTGTTTATAAGGCGCGTCGTAAAGACGATAATAAAATGGTTGCCTTAAAAATCCCGCAGGATAAATTTATTGCCGATGCGCGGTTTGTGCGGCGTTTTCACCGTGAAGCCGATGTTTTAATGAAACTCAATCATCCCAATGTGGTCAAAGTGTTTGAGCATAATAACGAAGGGGCAACCCACTTTATCGCCATGGAGTTAATCGAAGGCGAAGCGCTCGAGAGTCTGGTCGAAACACGGCGTTTAACTTTAGAACAGAGCGTACAAATCATTAAACAAGTTTCAGATGCACTGCGTTATGTGCATAAGCAAGGGATTATTCACCGTGATATTAAACCGGGCAATATCATGGTCACAAAAAATGCGATTAAAACCGACCCGACGGCGCAACTCGAGTTGGGCAGCGTTAAACTGATGGATTTCGGGATTGCCGCAGGGCGAGTCTTGACCCGTTTAACCATGACGGGCGCAAGGGTCGGTACACCAGTCTATATGAGTCCAGAACAGGCTCGGGGCAATAAAATAGATCACCGCACCGATATTTACAGCCTTGGTTTGGTCTTTTACGAAATGGCAACCGGACAAACCGCTTTTAAGGGTGGCTATGAAGCCGTGGTGCAAGCCCAGATTTTCCAGACCCCAACCCCGCCTCGGCAGATTAACTTAGAAGTTCCACCAAAATACAATGATTTGGTCATGCGAATGATTGATAAAGACCCCGATAAGCGCCCAACCTTAACCGAGGTCATGGAAGAAATCGAAAAAGGATTATTTGACCAACAAGTAGACCTGCATGGACCTGCCCATATTGTGGTCAGCTTAAACACCCGCAAAGGACCTATTCGGGTACTGGACTTAAACGGCAATCTCGAACGCAGTTTTGGGCAAATTGCTTCGGGACAATTACCGGGCGCACCCGTGGCAATCGGGGTTGACTCCGAGATGAACTTCTATGTCTCGATTCTCGAGTACCGCTCCAACGACCCAACCGCCCGTTTACTGCGTAAATTTGATAAAGACCATAAACAGATGCTGGCTTTTGGGGCTTACGGCATGAAACCTGGCGAACTGCTCTACCCGATGTCTTTAACGGTTGCCCACTGGAATCAGTTGTATGTCCTCGACGGCGAATCGTATAGCGTCTCGAGATTTGACCTTGATGGCAATTACTTAGGGCGCTTTGGTGGACGAGGCACAAGCCAAGGGTTATTTGAAGACCCGCGCAGTGTGGTTGCCGCCACCGACGGTATGATTTACGTGCTGGATTATGGCAATCGTCGGGTACAGCGTTTCTCGCCCGAAGGTGAGTATGTCAATCGGTACTCGTTTAAGGTCAGTAAAGACTCGCCAGACCTGCGGCTTTTGGATGGGGTCACGGCGGCTGCCAACGGCACAGTTTATATTGCCGATGCCACCGCCTCGAGGGTTCGCACTCTTCTGCCACCCAAAGGCGCACAAGGACCTTACGCCATCATCGAAGCCTTGCAAGGCGAGGACTCGAGCCAAGCCCTTGATTTGGTGCTTGACCCACAAGGCAATTTGTATGTCGCCAGACGCGGTGGGCATTTGATTCGTAAATACGCCCCAGATTGCAGTTTGATCCAAACAATAGAAACGTACTCGCCTGTGCAGAGTTTAGCCATGTATATTCGTCCGAAATGAGTTATGAGGAAAAGCAGCTATGAGCTATGAGGTCAAACTTAAAGCTCATAGCTCAAAGCCCTCGGGAACTTCTCGAGAAACCCGTACATCTAAACCCATTATGACCCCGATTCGTCTTCTTGCTATTTTTGTTGCTTTGCTTGGTGTTGCCTTGGCTCGCAGTGGCTTTGACACCACGGCTTTTAAGACTTTGAAACTCGAGCGAATTCCAAATTCTGCTTTGGCAAAAGCCAAATGCCAAATGTGTCATGTTAATCCAAATGGCGACGCGCCTTGGAATTCCTTTGGTTTAGCAGTGGGCTTTTGGCGTGGTAAAAAACAAAGCGTTCAAGCCGCTACCTACAGCGCAGTGCGTTACGGTGGCGATACAGACCGAGATGGCTACCCCGATGTCTTAGAACGCTTTGCCCAGACCAATCCAAGCGCTCGAGATGATAAACCAAGCGAAAAACTGAGCGACTTGCAAAGTCGTTTTGACAAAAATTATAAACTCGAGGCTGACAACGATAACGACGGTTACACCGATGCACTCGAGGTACTGATTGGCACATTACCGGGCGACCCAAGCAGCCGCCCGAGCCAAACAAAACAAGACCTCGAGCAGCAACTCGAGGCTTTGGGTGGAATAAATTTCTTTGCACCGAAATGAAAGCTGTAACTTTTGCCTTTCGCCCTTCGCCTATCTTGCTTTAATTTTCGTCCAAGCACTGTCGTACAAGTTATTATTTTTTCCAAGGTCAAGAATAAACTCGAGATTCGCCATCACGTTGGCAGGTGGATAAATGGCTGGGTTCTGGACATCGGCTTTACTTAGAAATGGTTTGGCGGCTTCGTTGGGCGTGGCATACTGATTGTAGGTACTCAGACGCGCTCCAACTTTTGGCTCGAGTATAAAGTTAATAAATTGATGTGCCAAGGCTGCATTTGGGGCTTTAATCGGAATCGCCATGCTGTCGGTAAAAATCACGCTGCCTTCTTTGGGAACAAAAAAACCAAGGTTGGGGTCTTCGGCTTGGAGTTTAACCACATCGCCATTGTATGCCACCCCATAATTGGCTTGAGCCGCCGCGACTTTATTGCGGTTGCCTACGCCGCCATCAAAGCCTAGGCTGCGTCCTTTAGCGTCAACCATTAAATCTAAGGCGGCTCTGAGGTCGTCGGGTTTGGTGCTGTTGAGGCTTTTACCAAGGTACTTGAGGACTGGTCCGAGCATTTCTCGGGTTGAATCCATCATTAAAAACGTGCCTTGTTGTTTGGTTTTGTCAAAAAACAATGACCAGCTTTGTTCGGTCGGTTTGACTTTATCCTTGCGGTAAACCACGCCAACTGTTCCCCATTGATAGGCAGCGCTGTAGGTGTTTTGAGGGTCGTAACTGGGATTGACAAATTTTTTAGAGAGATTCTTGATATTTGGGATTTTGGTTTTATCGAGTTTTAAGAGTAAGTTTGAACGAGACATCAAAGGAATCGCATACTGCCCCGGAACAACCACATCGTATTGACTGCCACCATTGGCTTTCAGCTTAGCAATTAAATCTTCGTTGGATTCGTACAAAGACACATTGACTCTGGCATTAAACTGCTTTTCAAAGTCTTTGAGGATGGCAGGATCCATGTACTCCGACCAATTAAACAAGTTCAACACTCGTGTCTGCGCCGAACCCTGCGCTAGTAATCCCAATGCGACGACCCCACCAAATGCCACAAGAACAAATTTTTTCATATGCACCCCTAAAAATTTAGATTTGCACAGTCTGCGTCATCGGTCATGCTTTCGTCAAGCGTTAAAGTGTCTTGGTGACTTTTGACAGGGTTCGGGGTGCATCTGGGTTCATGCCCTTTGCCAAACTCAGGTGTCCCGCAAACAAATAGGCGGCTAACATCGCGGGGATTGGGTCGGTCAGGTCATGACCCGTAGCAAGGGTACTCAGCCGAATCGTGGCGGGTAATTCTGGTGTATCAGCACCTACCAGAATCAGTTCTGCCCCTCGAGCCATTAAATCAGAGTAGCGCTCTAAAGAACCAGCCGCAGTGGCATCGCGGGCTTGAAAGGCAAGCACAGGAAAACCAGCTTCAATCAGAATAATTGGTCCGTGGGCAAATTCGGCAGTCGAAAATGCTTCGGCACTGATGACTGAAGTTTCTTTGAGTTTCAGGGCGGCTTCTCGAGCCAGAGGGTAATGCAGTCCCCGCCCCAGCGTGACCATACTTTCGGCGTACCGATACCGCTCGGCACGGTTGTGGCTAATGCTTTCGGTCTCGAGGGCAATTTGCATTATTTTTGGTAAATTCTCTAAGGCAGTTGTTAGGCTCGAGTCGTGATTCAAAGCAGCAATCACACTTAAAGGTGCAACCAGACTGGCAATAAAACTCTTGGTGGCGGCTACGGCTTCCTCCGTTCCCGCACACATTGGTAAAGAAAATTCGGCAACCTCCTCGAGTGGCGTGTTTGGAGCATTGACGATAGCCACCGTCAGCGCTCCTTGTTCCCTGGCTGCACTTAAGGAATTGACCACATCTGGTGATTGTCCAGATTGAGAAATCGCAATCACCAGCGCCCCTTTGAGTTTGAGTTTGGCGTTATAAGCAGTAATCACACTGGGTGCAGCCGAAGCTGTCACCAAACCCAATTGCGACTCGAGGGCGTACTGCAAAAAATTTGCGGCATGGTCAGAAGTGCCGCGAGCTATCGTCATCGCAAAAGCTGGTTGGCGATTCCGAATCGCCTTTGCCAGTGCTGCAACTCGAGTTTTATTCTGCTCGATTTGATTTTTTATCACATTTGGCGCTTGACGAATTTCTTGGAGCATTTTGGGGTCAGTCATGATTTATTTCACTGCTCCCTCGAGTCCACGCATAAAGAGACGTTGTGCAGCGACAAAAATAATCAAAACTGGAATCATCATAATCATTGCCCCAGCCGCGACATTAAAAGAATCATGGTTAAATTGCCCTTTAAGTTTAAGCATTGCCACCGAAAGCGGTTGAAGATTATCCGCCCCCAAGAGTGCCACACTGGGCCAGAAATATGAATTCCAAGTGTTCACCAGCGTAAAAATACCAAGTGCAGTTAAAGCTGGAGCGGACAGTGGAATCATAATCCGCCATAAAATCTGAAATTCGGTTGCACCATCTATTCGCGCCGCCTCGAGCAGCGAATCTGGGACTGCCATATAGGTTTGGCGCATGATAAAAATACCAAAAGCCGTGGCAATCGTGGGTATCACTACACCCCACTATGTGCCGAGTAAGCCGATTTTATTTAGGGTTAGGACATTGACAATAAAGTTTGTCTCGCTGGGTAAAACCAAGGTTGCCAGCATCGCCCCAAAAATCAGATCGCGCCCCACAAAAACCATTTTAGAAAGTGGGTAAGCTGCCATTGCCGAGACTAATAACGTCCCCAACACTGTCGCAAAAGAAATAATCACCGAATTGAGCAAATACTTCTCGAGTCCAAAAACACGGTAGACCTCGATGAAATTGTTAAAAGTAATGGCTTTGGGAAACAGCGATTGCGGGAAATCAAAAATCGAAACACCACTGGCAACGGTTTTATCGGTGATGCTAATGGCGAATGTCCATAGGAATGGAAAAACTGCAAATAATCCAATGGTAGTTAGTAGCACATACGTTAAGCCTAAATTTAGAGCTTTGAACGGCACAACTCGAGCTTTCATGCTTTCACCATCCGTTTTGGGGCATCTTCTCGAACAACCCTATCTTCTCGAGTAATCCTAAAATTGATATACGACAAGATAAAACCAACCACTGCTAGTAACAAACCTGCCGCACTTGCCACACCATAATTAAAATCTAAGCCAAAAGATTTTTGGTAGACATACATTAAAACCGTGTAGGTACTATTTAACGGTCCGCCATTGGTGAAGACCAGAATCTCCTCGAGAACCCGAATTGCGGCTAGGCTCGAGAGTAAACTGCATAGTAAAATCGTTGGGCGCATCAAAGGCACAGTAATCTTCCAGAAACGCTGCCAAGCATTTGCGCCATCCAGTAACGCAGCTTCCTCGAGTTCAAGCGGAATACTCTGCAAGCCCCCAAGGTACAAAACCATATAATAGCCAAAGCCACGCCAAAACGTGACCAACATAATCGCCCAAAGAGCGGTATTTGGATTGAGTAACCAACCAAAAGAACCACTTGGGTCTATAATCTTAAAAAACTCGAGGACATAATTTAAGAGTCCTTCACGGGTAAAAACCCAATCCCACATCACGGCTGCCAGCGTAATCGAAGTAATGACTGGCACGTAATACGCCGCCCTAAAAAGTGCAATCCCTGGAATTTGCCGATTAACCAGCACTGCTACCGCTAAACTGGCAATTTGCAAAATCGGCACAATAATCAGGTATTTGAGGCTGTTGAGTAAACCGATACGAAATAACTCATCAGAAATCACAGTGCGAAAATTATCAAGACCGACCCATTTTGGCGGCGTATTCGAGCCTAGGTTGGCGGCAGTGTACTCGGTAAAACCAAGGTAAGAACCGTACAGCACTGGATAAAAAGTAAACACTGCCATTAAAGCCAAAGCAGGCAGTAATAATAAATAGGCAGTGAATGTAACAGATGATTTGGTTTTCATAATCAATTCCTGTTTTTTAAAGTAGTGCATAGACTCACCACTCGAGACCTTAAAAGTCACAAGGTTGGCGGCGCATTTGCACTAACCGATTTTATGTAGAGGCTCGAGTTTTCTCGAGCCTCTACGATGATTTACTTGGCGTTGGCATTCCAGTACGCCACAGCATCGTTTAATGCTTGACGGGCTGTTTTTACACCAAGGAAAGCGGCTTCGATATTGTCATTAAAGTTTTTGTAGACATTATCGGTGTTCTTGGGTGGACTCCAACCTGGGGTGATAAAGCGTCCGGTACCACTAACCAGCGATGTCGCAACGTCTAAAGCATCGTTTGGATTGGCGGCTTTTAAGTCTGGGTCACTTTCCGCACCTTTGGTGGTTGGAACAATACCGGCGAGTTTAGCAAATTGTACTTGGGCTTTATTGTTGGTCATGAACATCGCAAATAAAGCAGCTTCTTTTTGGTTTTTACCAGCCTTTGGAATAACAAGGCTCATGCTGCCGCCAGTTTGTACACCGCCAGCCCCGAGTGGCGCGGGGACGACTTTGGTTTTAGAGTAAATATCTTTGTTGGCATCTTTGACCCGAACTAAGGCTTGTGCGCCACCGACGATAAAGGCACTCTTACCTTGGCTGTAGTATTCGTTGTTTAACTGAAACGCTTCTTTACGAAGTAAGTCTTGCGGGATGAAATCGCCTTTCATCAGTTCGATGAATTTTTGTAAAAGCGCAATGTGCTTAGGGCTGTTAAAAGCAGCTTTGCCCATAGCAAA
>JAYWHB010000499.1:0-3038 GCA_043777915.1 Deinococcales bacterium | reverse complement strand
GCGCTGCTGCCAATCACACCAGACCTTTTGCCTCATGCGTTTTTGGAAGCTCGAGCAGGGCTTGGGGCTTACCCTAATTTTACACTGGTTGGTATGGCTGGATTGGGAACAGATGGGAGTCGTAAACCCGTCTGGGTGCATTCCAAACTGATGCTGATAGATGACAGATGGGCAACCATTGGCTCGGCAAACTTGCACCGATGGTCTATGTTTGGCAATGCCGAATTAAATGCTGTAATTTTATCAAATGAAACGGTTAAAGCCTTTCGGGTGGCTCTGCTCGAGGAACATCTGGGACTGGATACTTCGGATTTAGATGGTGTGACTGCATTGCAGGTATTCAAAAAGATTGCCCACGCCAACCACGAGAAATTCTTAGAAGGCAATCAGGCGTGGCAAGGTTTAGTGGTTGCCCTTGATGTCTCGAGTTATGGGATAAAGCATCCCGAGGGATGGGAAACTTAAGCTACTTTACGTGGCGCGAAATCGTTTTTGTAAAAGCATTTGTTTCACACGGTTACGAATCGCTTTGCTTTGCCCCTGAGTGAGCAACCAAAGCAAATGCTCACGGCTTACATCGGCTCGAGCGAACAGCAGTTCATGTAAGTATTTATCTTGGCTGTGCTGAATTTGAACAAAAACAGCTTCAGTCAGACCTCCCTGTTTCAAATCCTCGAGAACACATTGCCGCATATAAATTTTTTGAATTGAAGCCTCAAGTTGTAATTCGTCTCGAGTTGCAAAGTCTTGTAACTGCTGCTTTGATAAGCGTTTAGAAAGCAATATCTCATTGACACGCACAACACGCATATCATGTTCGTCACCATCCTTGAGTGCCAGTAAATCCTCGAGAAGCGTATCCGAAAACTCCGTTTGCTGATTCAAAAACCTTATAAACGCCCCATGACGGTAGTGTTCGGCGTTTTGGTCATCGGATGTTTGAAAGATTTTCCATTGTTCACCTAGAAGCTCAGGTGTGACAACTCCCATCTCGAGCCAAGCACGGTTATACCCAAGACGTTCCATGATTTGTTCAGTCGTTTTCATCTCTAGCTTGCTCTACTTGATGAAAGCAAAATAATTGTTTTTTGCCGAAAACATGTGCCTAAGTTTTGCTTGTACTTCTTGGCGAATTCGTCGCTCGAGCCAAAATTTTTGCCAAATTGAACGTGGTTTATCCTGTGCAGCGTAACGCGCTCTGACTTCTGCCATAACATGTTCAAAATTAGCTTGATAATTGCGCTGCTGCCCATCTGCCACAATTTTATTGCCTCTGCTCATGACCCAATTGTACACCATGTCCCTAAAAATCCCTGTGTTACGATTGCTTATGACCAATGCCCTCCTTGGCGAACTGACCGATGTTCTGAATGGACTTTATACCCCGAATCGTGTCTGGCAAGGCAGTTTGCAAACACAGATTTTCGAGCATCCCTTACTTGTGCAATTCAACAGTACAAACGAAACTGGTTTAACCCCTGAACTCGAGCAGAGCCTAAAAACTTTTCTCGAGCAACAAAAAGAATATAAGCAATTAGCCTTGAGCGCCTTGCTCGAGTATTACCAAACACAAATTTTTCCTCTGTGGCATGAAAATAATTACTTTGGAGTACCAGAACTTGCCCCAGATATTCAGAATTTAGCTGAATTCGAGGCGCTGCTGACCTACCCGCGTCTTTGGTTGCACAATGCCAATTCTTGGGGTCTCGAGTTTGAATGCACTTGGGATGTTGAACACGGCACAGGCGTGTTATTTGTGGATGGTCAGATAGTCAATGTTGGTTTAGCTGAAGCTGCCCATTGAGTATTTCCTCTAGCAATACCGTGATAGCATTTATACATGATTGACCCCGTGCTTGGAGAGTTATACGACTTTTTTGAAGGGAAATACCCCAATAAACCATTGTGGCAAGTAGAAGTTCAAACTCGTGTTTTCAAAGAATTGTTATTGGTACAATTTGAAGGCAAAAAAGAACAAGGTCTTACCCCAGAACTGAAACAGGCACTTGATCTTTTTCTCGAGCATCAAGAGCAATACAAGCAGTTAGCGCTCGAGAGACTGCTATTTGATTATCAGACAATGATCGTTCCATATTTCCGTGAATCTGAAGATGTTGTTGATCAAGGACTCGCGCCGAATGTACAAAACGTTGCTGAATTGGAAGGGTTGCTTCGTCTTCCAGTATTGACATTGCACAATGCTAACTCTTGGGGTCTTGAGTTTGAGTGTACTTGGGATGAAGACCACGGTGCGGGAGTATTCTTTGAAAACGGTCAGGTTACAAGAGCCGGTGACGGAGCTTCTGCCCAAATGTAAACCCTCAAGCCAAATAATCTACAACAAATGCAAAGTCGACACTCGAGATAAATTTGCAAAAGTCAAAAAAACGCTACACTCTAAACATGACCATGCCTGCCGAAAAAACAAATAAAAAACAAATTAAACGCCATGTAGGACTTGAACTGCTCGAGCTTATGCGAGAATCCACTAAAGATATTCCACTCGAGGAATTCGAGAAATTGCCCAAAGACGGCGCTCACCAACACGATCATTATTTGTACGGAACTCCAAAGCGCCATGACTAAAGCTGTTTTTGTGGATACGGCATTTTGGATTTCTTTTTTTGATTCCACCGACCAAAAACACCAAATCGCTGTGGCAAAAATTGTCGAACTCGAGAAAAACCTGCTTGTTACTACCGATACTGTTCTAACCGAATTCATGAATTACTTCTCTAAAACCTCGCCGTTTTTCAGAAGAAAAGTGACTGTTTTTGTTAAAGGAATCATGTTGAACCAAACCATTCGGGTCTTCTATTCAACACGGGCTTTACTGGTTCAAAGCATTGATTTTTATGAACAGCGTGCCGATAAGCAGTATAGCTTAACCGATTGTATGTCCATGTTGGTGATGCGTGAGCGAAACATTGTTGATGTACTGATAGCAATTTCTGAAAATATAGATAATCATACGTTATAACCGATATTTCTATACCAACCTAACACTGCACCTAATGGAAGTTTTTTGCATAGCTTGC
>JAYWHB010000498.1:0-3043 GCA_043777915.1 Deinococcales bacterium | reverse complement strand
TGGTGTTTTTGTCAAACAGCGCGTCCATCGAGTTTAACCAACCGTTTTTAGCCCAGATTGGCACTTCGTAAGTTCCGATGGTGGCAACGTCGTAACTGCCCGCACCCGTGGCAATATCGGTGGTGACTTTTTGGCGCAGTTCGTTTTCTGGGAGTACATTCCATTTTAATTTAATACCGGGGTTGGCGGCTTCAAAGACATTGGTCAGGCTTTCCATTGTGACCATATCCGAATTATTGACCGTGGCAATCGTCACAGTGACTGGACTTTGGGCAAATGCTCCTGTGGCTAGGGCAGCAATGGCGGCACTTGTGGCTAAACCTGCACTGATGATCCAAACTTTTGATTTCATATGTATCTCCTGAAATTACCTAAAGAGTTGTGTGGGACGATTAAAAGAATTGCTGTTACAGGTTATGTTTATTTTCACCTCCTCGAGAATTTTACTGAAAAACCTTTATGGACACGTGTCCATTTTTAGTTGTGAACAAACCACGAGAATAAAAACCCGCACTTCCAAAACCTCTTAAAGACAAGGGTTTAGAAATTTATTTGAATGGTCACGTGTTCATACGATACACAATCTGAGCGTATTTGTAAACCCCTGCTAAATTATTCATCTTGTTTCGTAAAATAAGCTATAGTGACTACGTGACCACCATTCTTGATGTGGCAAAAAGTGCTGGTGTTTCTCCAAGCACCGCAAAGCGTGCCATAAACGAACCACATCTGCTTAACCAGATCACCCTAGAACGTGTTCAAGCTGCCATCCAAGCACTCAATTACGAACCAGACCGTACCGCAGGTGCATTGCGGCGTGGACACAGCAAAACAATTGGTCTTATGGTTGGAAATATCATTGAACCATTTTTTGCACAACTGACCCGTACCATTGCTAAAGCAGTTCAAGCCAAGGGATATGCGCTGATTGTAGCCGATAATGAATACGATACAAGCATTGAACTCGAGAACTTACGAATGTTTCATGGACAGCGAGTGAGTGGTTTAATTATCCGTTCCGCCTTTGGTGAAGGTAATCTTGAGTATTTACTTCGTCTACAAGAACAAGGTACTTTTATTCTTGAAATAGACCATTTTTTGCCCGAAAGCGGTTTTAGTCATATTATGCTTGATAATTACGGTGGAGTCGAAATGGGCTTACGCTACCTATACAGTTTAGGACACCGTAAAATCGCACCACTGACCGTATTTGATACCACCAAGTTCCAAGATGAACGTGCCAAAGCCTACACCCAAATCATGACTGGTCTTGGCTTAAAAATACCCAAAGCCTACCAACGCAGTACCTTACTGAGCGAAGAGAGTGCTTACCAACGTACCCTTGAATTATTGCGGTCAAAAGACCCACCAACCGCAATTTTTTCAATGACAGGTAACGAGGCATCAGGTGCTTTTCGCGCCCTCAAAGAACAACACATTCGTATCCCTGAAGATATTTCTTTTTTAACCTTTGATGATTACTCTTGGACAAGCCTTGTTGAACCACCCTTGGATGTGATTGCTCAACCAATTGAAAGTATGGGCTTACTCGCCGCAGAAATTGTCATCAAAGCCATTGAACACCGCCAACCCGTTCTTATGCAAGAACGATTCCCCAGCCGCCTGATTCGCCGAGGCAGTTGCAGCGCCCCGAAAGGTTACTAAATGTCAAACTTACTTGTTTTCGGTGAAGCCCTAATAGACCTAAAAGCCAAATCTGGTCTCGAGTTTGAGGGGAATGCGCCGCTTCGATTCGAGGGGAATGCGCCGCTTCGATTCGAGGGTTTTGTTGGTGGATCACCCTTAAATGTTGCGCTTGCAGCCACTCGATTAGGACTTTCGAGCAGTTTAGCCACTCGAGTCAGCACTGATTTTTTTGGACAAGAAATCATGACTCTACTCGAACAAAACCAAGTTCAAACCAACTTTCTTGAGCGTGGAAACGAACCCAGTACACTGGCATTTGTAAAAATCGAAAATGGGCAACCAAATTACAGTTTTCGTTTTGCTGGCACAAGTTTTCTCGAGTACCAAGGCGGTGTAGCACTCCCCTCAAATTTACAGGCTGTCCATATTGGCAGTATTTTTGTTTTATTCCCAGAACTTGCTAGACGTACTTTTTCGATGATGGGCAGTTTTACCGGCTTAAAGCATTACGATATTAACGCTCGTCCGGCTATCGAACCCAATGCCAAAAAATATGCTGCAACTTTACCGTCTTGGCTCGAGCTTGCCGATTGGGTCAAGTGTTCCCGAGAGGATTTTGAGTTTTTATATCCAAATACCGCAGAAACCGATTTTGCAGCCTCTATTCTCGAGAATACGGCTGTGCTTGTGGTCACAGATGGTGGGGATGGGGCAAGACTATATCGCAAAAATCAATTGGCACTCGAGGTTAAAACGCCTCAAGTCCAGGTATTAGATACAGTTGGAGCAGGGGATACCTTTAGTGGTGCAACGATTCAACAACTGCTGCTTAGAAATCTTGGAAATCGGGTTGCTCTTGAAAATGCCAGTAATCAAACCTTGCTGGCTGTGCTTGATTTCGCGGCTCAAGCAGCAGCAATCAATTGCACAAGGGCTGGTTGTAATCCGCCAAGCCTTAACGAAATGTTGGACGCAAATAAGTTAAAATGACATCAAGAGGATAAATCGTGTACCGCCCACGCTACAGTATTCCTAAAGCACGATTTAATGAAATCAAACGGGTCACGCTGTTTGAACAAATGCTCCACGGACGTGAATACCAGTTACTTGTCCTTGCGGCTGGTTCTGGTTTTGGGAAAACCACCAGTCTTGCCCAATATGCAACGTATCACTTAAGTGCCAGTATTTTTGGTTCAGTTGCTTGGATAACCTTGAGTGAAGACGAAAACGATCCAGATGCGTTTATACAATCACTGATTTTTGCTACAAATGCCGTAATTCCAGATGGTATTGATTGCCAATCACTGGATGACTTACCACCTAGACAGCGCAGCGCCGCATTGGCAGGTCAATTAAACCAACTGAACCATCATGTCTTGCTGGTACTTGATGGAGG
>JAYWHB010000497.1:0-3043 GCA_043777915.1 Deinococcales bacterium | reverse complement strand
GGGTCATGCGCCGCGTGAGATGGGTGCAAAAATGCTGGTGACTGCCGAAAAGACTTTTGAAACCATCGGTGGTGGGAATCTCGAGGCAGTGGCAATAGAAATGGCTCGAGGGATGCTGCAAAGTGGTGCTACTGGTTTGTCGCGTCAGACCTTGCGCTTAACCCATGAGCAGAGTTTATTTGGGGTGCAGTGTTGTGGTGGCGAAATCGAGTTGCTGTTTGAACCCGTGCCGATGTCTCGAGCATGTGTGGCGATTTTTGGTGTCGGACATGTGGGTTTTGCACTGGCAAAGGTGCTGAGTATCTTAGCCATAGATTTATGGTTGGTGGATTCTCGAGCCGAAATGTTAAGTCCAACGCGATTAATGCCCCTAAATTCAAGCGTGGCTCGAGTGAGTGTGCATTCGATGCCAGTCTTAGATGGGGTAGTGCAGGATTTGCCGACAGGTTGTCATGTGGTCATCATGACCCACGACCACGCCGAGGATTTGTATGTGCTGAAAGCTGCTTTGGCTCGAGATGACCTTGGTTTTCTTGGCTTGATTGGTTCGGCGACCAAATGGCAACGTTTTAAGAAAAAATTGCTCGAGGCTGGGTTTAACAATTTAGAACGGGTGACGACCCCGATTGGCTTACCAGAAGTGCAAAGTAAGACCCCCGAAGCAATTGCCATTGCAGTGGCGGCGCAATTGATGACTTACTTAGAAAAGCCCAAGTCTGCCAAGGTGGTGAATTATGTCTAGTGCGCCGTTTCTCGAGTTGCGTGGCATTACCAAGCGTTTCCCCGGGGTGGTTGCCAATGACCAAGTGAGCTTAGAAGTTCATAGCGGCGAAGTTCTGGCGCTGCTGGGTGAAAATGGCGCTGGCAAAAGTACCTTAATCAGTATTTTGTACGGCTTGTACCGTCCCGATGAAGGACAGATTTTACTCGAGGGTAGGGCTGTGCAGATTGCCTCACCAAGTCATGCGCTTAAACTTGGAATAGGACTTGTGCCACAACATCCAGTGCTGGTCAATCGTCATTCGGTAGCCGAAAATTTGGCTTTGGGTTTGGGCGGTTTTTTTCCAGCAGGTCGCATCACCCCACGGATTAAAGAATTGGCAGCCCAGTACGGGCTAACGATTGACCCAAGTGCAAAAATCAATCAGTTATCGCCCGGCGAAAAACAACGGGTCGAGATTCTCAGAGCATTACTTGGCGGCGCTCGAGTCCTGATTCTCGATGAACCGACCAGTGTTCTTACCCCTCAAGAAGCCGAGGCGCTTTTTCGGGTAATGCGCGGCTTACGTGAAGCTGGGAAATCGCTGATTTTTATTTCGCATAAACTCGAGGAAGTGCTGGCGATTACCGACAGGGTAACGGTACTGCGGCGCGGCAAGGTCGTGGGAGGCTTAAAAACTTCAGATGCCAGCAAAGCCAAACTTGCCGAGTTAATGGTTGGGCGCAATGTGGATTTTACCCGCAAACGCCAAACAGCCACCCTTGGCGAACCGATGCTCGAAGTTAAAAATCTCTATGCCAAAAACAGCCGTGGTCTTGACGGACTTAAAAACGTTTCATTGACCCTGCATCAAGGCGAGGTGATTGGTGTGGCTGGCGTGGCTGGCAATGGGCAATCGGAACTGATCGAAATTCTGGCTGGCTTACATCCTAAAACTTCGGGGTCAATTTTACTGGCTGGGCAAGAACTCGAGCCAAACCCCGCCAAGCTCTTTGCGGCTGGGGTAGCCCATATTCCCGAAGACCGAATTCGTATGGGAACAATCCCGAGCATGACCGTTTCGGATAATCTGGCGTTGCGTGAGTACGCGGCTAAACCACTGGCAAACGGTTTAATGCGCGATTTTGCGGCGCTGGAAGAAAATGCCCAAAACAAAATTCTCGAGTACGCGGTAGCCACGCCAAGCAGCAGTACACCCTCGAGACTGCTATCTGGTGGGAACATCCAAAAAGTCATTCTGGCGCGAGAACTGGGCAAAAACGCTAAGCTGATTCTGGCGGTTCATCCAACCTATGGTTTAGACATTGGCGCAACCGACCAAGTGCATCAGGTCTTACTCGAGCGCACCAAGGCTGGGGCGTGTGTTTTATTGGTTTCCGAAGACCTTGAAGAACTGCTTTCGTTGTCCGATAAAATCGCAATTTTGTACCACGGAGAACTCAAGGGTCCTTTTGAAGTGAGCCAAATCTCGAGGGAACAAATTGGTTTGTACATGACTGGAGGCACAGCATGATTCGTTTTATTCCAGTTCTAAATCCTAGTCAGTACCGCGCCGTTTGGGTTTCGCTGGGGGCAATTGGTTTTGCAGCCATCGTTACCGCTTTTCTTTTTGCCGCTTATGGCAGTAATCCACTCGAGGTTTACCGAATTATGATTTCGGGAACTCTGTTTGAAGCGCAAGGCTTAGCAGAAGTGGCTCGTCGCACCATTCCTTTGCTGTTAATTGGCGTGGGCTTGACCTTGGCATTCAGGGCGCAGTTTTTTAATATCGGGGCAGAAGGACAAATGCTGCTTGGGGCGATTTTTGCAGCCATCATCCCACTTTTTTTTCCACTTGGGGTGCTGAGTATTCCAGTCATGTTGGTCATGGGCGCAATTGGTGGCGGACTTGGGGCGCTTTTGGCAGCGTGGTTGCGACAACGTTTTTCGGTCAATGAAATTTTGTCTACCTTAATGCTCAATTATGTGGCATATTACTTGGTGCTGTACTTAATTGCAGGACCATGGAAAGGTAAAAATGTCCGTGGATTTATTTACACCGATGAATTCCCAAATTTTGCCCAGATGCCCTTAATCGGCGGCACGTTGGTGCATTATCCAACTTTAATTTTAGGGATTATTGCGGCTGTTGCCTTACAAATTCTATTATCAAAAACCACCCTTGGGTTTGAATTGCGGGTGGTTGGCGAAAACGCTGGAGCTGCCAGATACACAGGTATTTCTGTACCAAGAATCGTGACGATCATGGCAATGATTACCGGTGGTTTAGCTGGAATCGCTGGGGCTGGCGAAGTCAGCGCGATTCATCACCGTCTGCTCGAG
>JAYWHB010000496.1:0-3053 GCA_043777915.1 Deinococcales bacterium | reverse complement strand
GCAAAACATTTACGCTGGTAGAACGAATCGTGCGGCTGGTGACAGAAAAAGGGGTTGCGCCAGAGAAGTTGTTGGTCGTGACTTTTACCGATAAGGCTGCCCAAGAACTGATTACACGGATTTCTAATCGGTTGTTTGGGCTTGGGGTGCGGATTAACCTCAATGAAATGTACCTCGGGACGCTGCACAGCATTTGTTTGAGGTGGCTCGAGGAATACCGTGATTTTACCCGTTTGAAACGTAGTTTTCAGATGTTTGACCAGTTTGACCAACAATTTTTCTTGTACCAGAACCTTGATAAGTTCAGGGCGCTTGAAGATATGAGTAGTGTCTTGGGTGAGCCACAAAAAACATCGCGCTGGAATGCCAGTGAAGAGTTGTTGCGAATGGTCAATTTGGTGGCTGAGGAAGCGCTCGAGGTAACGGACTTACTGGCTGCACCTGAAATGGAAGTGCGGGCATTGGGTCGGGCGGTTCAGACCTACCATGCGTTGCTCGAGGAAGAAAATGCGATTGATTTTAGTACGATCCAACTCGAGGCGCTGCGGTTGTTGCGTGACCATCCAAGAGCGCTACAAGAATTACAGGCAAAGATTAAGTATGTGATGGTGGACGAGTACCAAGATACCAACACGATTCAAGAACAGATTTTGACTTTGCTGGCGGGTACGGACAGCCATGCCAATTGGTGTGTGGTTGGTGATGACGACCAAGGCTTGTACCGCTTTAGAGGCGCAACCATTCGTAACATCCTCGAGTTCCCAGAGAAGTTTCCAATTGGGGCTTGTCAGCAAGTGCGTTTGACCACCAATTACCGTTCGCATCCTGCGATTATTGATTTTTACAACCACTACATGGCAGAACAAAATTGGGTTGTGGACGGACAATCATTTCGTTTTGCCAAGACGATTTTGCCACGCGAGGGGAATTTTCCAGATGTACCCACAGTCTTAAGGGCTGGTGGGGCAAGTCCGGAGGCATTCCATCAGGATGTACTGGCATTGCTCGAGCGCTTAAAACAAGCGGGAACACTGACCGATTACAACCAAGTGGCGTTTTTGTTCAGGTCAGTGAAAGGGAAAAAAGCGGTGGCGTTATCGCAGTTTCTCGAGCAACATGGAGTATCGGTATATAGCCCACGCTCGAACCAGTTCTTTGAGCGCAAAGAAATACGATTGATGCTGGGCGCACTGATATTTTTGTTTCCCCAATTTCCTAAAGTGCGTGAATGGGCGGCTGGGGCAAGCCTCGAGATATGGGATTATTATGATAACGACTGCTTTGCCTTATTTGCGGCTGAGTTACGAAAATCCGAGAATGCAGACCTTCTGAAATGGTGCAGGAGCAAAGCCAGAACACACTCAGCACTGACTGAGAACGCAGATTATGCCTTTACAGGCTTGTTCTATGATTTGTTACAGTTTGGTTTGTTTAGTCGGTACCTAAACGACGACCTGATGAGCGGTGGGGTTCAAAGCACTCGAGCCATGCGAAACCTAGCCACCCTAAGCCAACTGCTGGGCAAATTTGAGTACCTGAGCAACATCAGTGTCTTGACCCCCGATTACTTAGAACGCAATATCCGTAGCTTGTTTAACCAGTTCTTTCGGTACTTACAAGACGGTGGGATTGACGAGTACGAAGACACCCAAGAATATGCACCGTCTGGGTGTGTTTCGTTTTTGACAATTCACCAATCCAAGGGACTCGAGTTTCCAGTGGTAATTGTTGATTCGCTCGAGAGTTTGCCACGACAAGACAAAACCGACTTGGTTTGGTTACTCGAGGACAAGTATTTTAAGCGCAAACCATTTGAACCCCGCGATTTAACCAAACACTTTGACTTTAAGCGCTTGTACTACACTGCCTTTTCACGCGCTCAGAATTTGCTGGTACTGGCTTGTCAAGAGAACGGACAACGCAGCCCAAGCCTGTACTTTCGGGAGACCTATTACCGCTTGCCTCGTTGGGACACACCAGGTATTGACCTTGGGGCAGTACCGCTCGAGCGGGTTAAGGATGTAAACTTAAAACGTGAGTACAGCTTTACCAGTCATTTGACGGTCTTTGAGAACTGCGCTGAACAGTACAGGTTTTTCCAAGAATTGGCATTTGCACCAATCCGAACCAGCCCGATTTTATTCGGTACGCTGGTGCATCAAACCATCGAGGACATCCATAAGACGGTACTGCGCGGCGAAGAAGCCAAGTTAGGCGAGAAACAAATAGAGTCTTGGTTTGACACCAACTATGCGTACTTGACCAAACGAGAAAGAGTGTACTTGTCGGCATATGTCAAAAGAGCAGCCCTTGAACACGTTTTGCGTTACTTTCGCCGCCAGAACAATGATTGGTCAAGTATCCGAGAAGCAGAGGTGGCGGTCAGTTTAGTCAAGGACGAGTACATCCTGACGGGCAACATTGACTTGATAAAGGGCAAAGATGACACCGTAGAAATAGTTGATTTTAAGTCCGAGAAAAAACCAGATGTAAACCACCCCGATGACCGAGAGAAGCTCGAGCGGTACAAAAGGCAACTCGAGGTTTATGCCCACATCATCGAAGAGCGTTACGGACTAACGGTCAGCAAAACCCATTTGTATTACACCTCCGAGGAAGCAGGCAACCCAAGAATAAGTTGGGACAAGGACGAACGGGCGCTCGAGCGCACAATTAAGGCATTTGATGAAGTCGTTGGGCGGATAGAAGGGCAGGATTACGCGATTAGTGATAGACCCGTGAAGCTCTGCAAAAGCTGTGATTTACGGGCGTACTGTGACACCAAGAATTGGAAGTTTCGCACCCCATAGGAGAACAACATGGCAAGAACAGTCAACGCGGGATTTGAAACATTTTTGAGCGACACAGTGGAATTAACCAAAGCCGAAACAGACCAGGCACGAAGTAGCCGTGATTTTTTGATTGCACAACTTATGGCGGCTCGAGGCTCGAGCGCCAGTTCTTTACCCTTGAATGGGCAATGGCAGGGCTTTGGGTCATTTGCACGAAAAACCAAGGTCAGACCACTTGATGATATTGATTTGATGGTGACT
>JAYWHB010000495.1:0-3054 GCA_043777915.1 Deinococcales bacterium | reverse complement strand
TTCAAACCCAAAACACCACCAGTCAAGAAGTGCTTTCCTCGACAACTCGAGCCAGGCGTGGTCTAGGAAGGCGAATTTTATTAGGAGCATTAGCGCCGTTGTTTATTGCAGGTTTGGCATTGGCTGGGTATTTAATCATTACACTTCCAGGGATTTTTGATGCCCAATTGCGAGACCGGGCATTATCGGCTGCTATTTCTGGTGGGGTTGCGATCAGTGAAACGATTAATTTTGCGCTTGAAGATGCCGAGGATTTACGTGAAGTCAAACGGGTGATTCGTGGCATGGGAAGGCAAGTTCCGGCGGTGGCTTTTACAGGTGTTTCTCAGGGGCAAATTATTGCCTTCGAGAGCCGTCTGCAAGACCAAGAGGATGCTGACTTAATCAAAGACTTAAATGAACGACTTCGTAAAACCTCGATTGATATTCGGGCAGGTGGGACTTCTAATAGCCAAACAACTATTTTTACAATTAAGAACGTTCCCTATACTGTTGGAATTGTCTCGGTGGGCAGTGGACAAGGGGCAAGTAAAATTTTTGTTGCCTTAAAGCAAGACCGTATTCAAGCCGATTTACTACGCACCCTTGTACCAACCATTCTGGCGGTTTTAGCCGCCATTGTCAGTACGGCTTTACTGGCTTTTGGACTGATTTCAAGAATTGTGCGACCCATAACCCAACTGACCCAAAAAGCCAACACGATGTCCAATGGTGATCTCGAGCAACCAATTATTGCCACTTCCAACGACGAAATTGCCGATTTAAGCGATGCGCTTGAACGGATGCGCTCATCGCTTAAACTGATGATGAACCGAGGGAAACGAAATGTGATACAGCAATAAATTCTATTTAAGGAGTTATACCCATGACCCAAATCCAGAATCCAGTCTTGACAGGTTTTCATCCCGACCCCAGTATTTTACGGGTCGGCGAAGATTATTACCTTGCCACCAGTACCTTTGAATGGTTTCCGGGAGTGCGGATTCATCATAGCCGTGACCTTGTACATTGGCGCACGATTAAACCAGCCCTGCGTCGCTCGAGTCAGTTAGACATGCGTGGAAACCCCAATTCGTGTGGAATTTGGGCACCATGTCTGACCCATGATGGTGAACAGTTCCATTTGATTTACACTGATGTCAAAACTTGGAATTCGGGTCCATTCAAAGATTCACACAATTATTTGGTCACGACCACCGACATCCAAGGTGACTGGTCAGAGCCGATTTACTTAAATTCCAGTGGTTTTGACCCGAGCCTTTTTCATGATGATGACGGACGAAAGTGGTTACTGAACATGCGTTGGGATCATCGAATCAGCAAAAATCAATTCAGTGGGATTTTACTGCAAGAATATGACCCAAACAGCCAAAAATTAGTTGGTGAAATTAAAAATATTTTTGCTGGCTCAGCCATTGGATTGGTCGAAGGTCCTCATATTTATAAACGCAACGGTTGGTACTACTTACTCACCGCCGAAGGCGGCACAAGTTATGAACATGCTGTAACTTTTGCCCGTTCAAGAACCTTGGATGGCGAATACGAAATTCATCCTCAAAATCCAATCCTGACCTCATGGAAAAAATCAGACTTAGAGCTTCGTAAAGCTGGACACGCCTGTTTGGTACAAACCCAAGGCGACGAATGGTACTTGGCGCACTTGTGTGGTCGTCCGCTCGAGTCGAACCAAGAACGAGGGTACTGCCCATTGGGACGTGAAACCAGTTTACAAGCGATGGAATGGCGCGATGATGATTGGTTGTATGTTCGCGGCGGTGGCAACAGCCCACACAGCCAAGTCCCAGCCCCACGTCTCGAGCCGCACCCTTGGGAAATTGTACCTGCTCGAGATGACTTTGACCAAGCCGAACTGGGTTTGGATTGGCAGAGCTTACGCATTCCGACTGACCCAAGTTGGTTATCCCTGACTGAGCGCTCTGGACATTTGCGTTTAAGGGGGCGTGAAAGCCTGATTAGTAACCATTTTCAGAGCTTAATCGGACGGCGTTTACAAGACTTTCATGCCACTGCCAGCACCAAACTCGAGTTTACCCCGACCGATTCACAACAAATGGCTGGACTGGCGATGTTTTACGACAGTCAGCATTGGGTGTATTTGCGGGTTTCAAAGGACGAAATTCTAGGTAAGACCCTGAGTATTTTGGTCTTGGATGCGGGTGTTTATTCCGAGCCACTGGCGCAAGAAGTTGCAATTGAAGGCGCAGTGTATTTACGGGTTATTGTTAAACGCCACAGCTTTCACTTTGCTTTCTCGAGTGATGGCGTAATTTGGACACGAATCGGCGGGGACTTTGAAACCTATAAGCTGTCCGATGATTACTGCAATGGGTTATCATTTACAGGTGCATTTATTGCCCTTTGTGTCCAAGATTTGGCTGGCACAAAGTTACATGCCGATTTTGATTACTTTGAATACCAAGCCGATATTTAAGAAAGGAAACCATGTCCGAACCCGTTTCAATAGGCATAGACTTAGGCACAAGTGGGGTAAAAATCATTGCTCTGGACACCCAAGGGGTCCGCGTTGCCGAAAGCAGCGCCACTTACCCCCGACTGACCCCCCACCCCGGCTGGACTGAACAGCACCCCAGCGATTGGTTAGAAGGGGTTAGAACGGCTCTAAAAGCCCTAACAAGCCAACTCGAGAATAAGTACACCCCGATTGCAATTGGCGTAGCTGGACAAATGCACGGCGCGGTATTCCTCGACTCGAGCCTGAAGGTCATTCGTCCTGCCCCACTCTGGAATGACCAACGCACCAGTGCGGCTTGCCAAGAAATCGAAACCGCCATTCCACGTTTAGAACTGATTCAACGCACAGGCAACCCCGCAGTGACAGGTTTTCAACTGCCTAAACTGCTTTGGTTACGCACCAACGAACCCGAACATTACGCCAAAGTACGCCATGTCTTACTGCCCAAAGATTACCTCAATTTTGCTTTAACAGGTCAAATCGCATCCGACCCATCTGATGCCAGTGGTGTAGGCGCATTAAACCTAGCTAAGCTCGAGTGGGACAGCGACATCTTAAGC
>JAYWHB010000494.1:0-8464 GCA_043777915.1 Deinococcales bacterium | reverse complement strand
CCGCATGAAAGTCTGCTACACAGTCCGCATGAAAGTCTGCTACACAGTCCGCATGAAAGTCTGCTACACAGTCCGCATGAAAGTCTGCTACACTTTGCGCCATGAAACTGATTGTTGTGATTGTTCAAGATACCGATGCCAATGCTTTAATTAAGGCACTAGGCAAGGAACGGCTCGAGGTCACAAAATTAGCCAGTACGGGTGGTTTTTTACGCGAAGGCAACACCACGCTTTTAATCGGGGTTGAAGAAGAACGGATGGAAACCGTCAAGACTATTCTTAAAGAAACTTGCCGCTCGAGAAAACGCCTTGTCATGCCCACCGCACCCGTGGCAGAGCAACCCGAACCGATGCTCTCAGAACCCGTCGAAGTGCCAGTTGGTGGAGCAATTGCTTTTGTGGTCAATATCGAAGAGACATTTAAGGTTTAAGCATCATACCTCGAGCCGAGGATTTAGAAAAGACAAAATTTGCGCTATACTCCCTACATGAACTTCCATGTGGAACTCGAACAAGAAACCGATGGACGCTGGATTGCAGAAATTCCAGAATTACTTGGTGTATTGGTCTACGGCGAAACTCGAGAGCTTGCCAAACAAAAAGCCCAAGCCCTTGCCATGCGTGTACTGGCAGATGGACTTGAACGTGGACAAATAGCTGCCACCACTTTTTCATTTGCATCATGAGCCGATTTGGAGCAGCCAAAGCCACTCGAGTTTTAGCAGCACTACAACGAATAGGCTGGAGTATCAAACGCGAAACTGGTTCACATAAAATCCTCGAGCGTCAAGACTGGGCAGATACGGTTTTTGCATTTCACGATGGTGAAGAAATAGGACCAATCATGCTCTCAAGAATTGCAAGAGTAACAGGTCTAGTACCAGAGGATTTGTGAATGTAGACGAAAATTCGTTTCTCTCGAGTTCCATTTGGTAGTTGTCTCGAGCCATAAAATAGCGTTCCGTAAATTAAAAGGCGACTATTTCTAATTACCTCTCACTTGACAATACCGATTCTCATGCTTTGCTTTTATGCTCAGTCGTATGTCACAACGAATACTGATTTTCTTGCTGCTTTTATGGGTCTCGAGTGCCACCGCCCAGAACCTGCCATTTACCCGAATCGAAAATGCTTTTGCTGGGAATCCTCATCCAAGTATTTTGCCAGTGCCGCAAAAAATTAAACTCGAGACTGGGTTTTTGGCGTTTAAGGACTTGAGTATTCGGCTCGAGGGCAATGCACAAGAACTGGGTTGGGCGGTCAGGGATATAAATGCCGAAATGCAGATGCGAGGGTTTAGCCAGCTTGCCTTGACCCCTTCCTCGAGACAAATTCGGATTGGGACGCTCGAGAATGTGGCACTAAAAACCGAAGCCACGGCAAGGGGCTTAGTGCCAGATAAAGCCGAAGGGTACGGGCTTTGGGTGGACGGTTCAGGAATTGGTCTTGTCGGTTTTGATGCACTTGGCGCATACCGAGGGGCGCAGAGTTTACGGCAGTTGATTCAAAAAGATGGTTTTCAATTTGCTGGTATTTTAGACTATCCCAGTTTGCAAAACCGTATGGCGATGATTTATTTGGACAGTGCCAGCCAAGGGGTTAATGATATTCTTGTGCCTTTACTGGCTAAACTCAAATTCTCGAGTCTGCTAGTGATGAGTAATTATGTGCGTTGGGACAGCAGTAAAAACATTTGGCATCCCAACGGCGCAACCAAAGATGAAGCGCGGCGAGTCGCCGAACTGATTCGCACCCACGGAATGAAAGCCATTCCTTTAATCGAAACGCCCGGACATGCCCAATGGTTTTTTTACAACAACCAAAACCGAGAACTGATGCAAGACCCAGATTCCAAAGACCCCTATGCCTATAACACCTTGGATGAACGGGTTTACCAAATTATTCTGCCAATTTTGTCTGAAGCCGTAGAAGTCTTCAAACCCGAATTTGTGCATATCGGACATGATGAAGTGGCAGCCAGAGACCGCTTTCCGGGTCGTCCAGACGGCATGGCTCTAGGACTAGGTAAAATCTTTGCTGACCACGCAGTGCGGCTACACGCGCACCTCAAAACCATGAAGGTCGGCACAATGATTTGGCACGATGTCGCCGCCACCGAGTCATACCGCGAAACGATTTTGCCACTTTTGCCAAAAGATGTGATCATCACCTATTGGAATTACAGCCCGAGTGCCGATTATCCATTGCTCGAGTACATTCAAAAACAGGGTTTTAGAGCAATCGGCTCGAGTTGGTTTGCAAATAACAACCCCGAAAGCATGGCAAGCGCAACGGCTCGAGTTGGAGCTTTTGGGGCATTGCAAACCCGTTGGAGTGGCTACTTTGGCAATAATACCTTGCTCGATGGTCAGGTTGAGCAGGGTGTGGCGTATTTGAACGCAGGTAATGCCTTTTGGAATGTGAATGCCCCAACCCCTAAGGACAGTGCAACTCGCTACCGTGACGCTCGGTTTCCGTTAAAAATTTCGCCAGTCGCAGGGAAACTTTTTAACTTATCCAGCCTTGCCACTCGAGCCTTAAGTGATACCGACGAAACCCAGTGGATTCAAAAAGGCGCAGATACTGACCTCTCGAGCTTACCGACTGGTAGCAATGTTCGGCTGGGTGCGTATGCCTTTGATATAAGTAGAAGCATCATGATGTGGGGTGCTAGGCGCGAATGCCAGAACCTACCCAAAAAAGTCAGTCTCGAGATTGGTACAACTGCCAGCAGTCTGGCTTTTTTACACACCACAGGTTGGTTATCACCCCTGACCAGCCCGCGAACCAAAATTGGTTCATATACGGTTGTGTATACCGATGGCACAAGTACCATTATTTCACTCGAGTATGGCAGAAACATCAGCGCTTGGACAGAACCCTTGGTTCGCACCACGCTCTTTGACCCTGTTTGGCGGGGACAGACCAAGAGCGGTTTAGACATCAATGTGGTGGTCATGACTTGGGCAAACCCTAAGCCGAGTTTGGCAATTCAAAGCATTGTCCTCGAGAGTGCGGGGCTACAAAGTAACCCGACACTGCTAGGTTTAACCCTGCTCGAGTAGTAAAGCTACCCAAATACCCCTAAAAGCGCTAAACTAAACAGATGAAAGAAACTGAGGGTTTAGCCGAAGTTCGTGCCTTCATTGAACGCATGAAACAACACAACCTTGAAGAAGTTAAAAGTGTACAATTCCCAGTCGGTGTAGATGCGTACATGCGTGACCGTGTACTGGCAGGGGACGTTGAAACCGTCTCGTTTATGCACCGTTTAGCTTGGATGTTCGGAGTCCAAGTCGGACAAGCCGCTTCACAAATTCAGCAACAAGGCAATACCCCAAGCAAAAAACGAGTCGAAGCGTAAGAGGGGCAAAGAGCGAAAGGCGAAGGTTTTACTTTTGCCTTTTGCCTTTCGCCTTCACTCATACTTAAATGCCCTCGAGCCAATCGCAATAAAAATCGCTGCAAAACCCAGTAAAATCAGGGTGTGAGGGACTAACTCGAGGATACTTGATTGCTTAAGAATGACGTTTTGCATGGCGTTTAAGCCCCAGTAGGTCGGTAAAAAACGGGCAAGTTGCTGCATCCATTCGGGGGTGACTTCTAAAGGCCACCACAGTCCACCCAGTGCCGAAAGCACATTGACACTCAGCACACTAAACGCTCCAAGTTGCGACGGGGTGCGGGTTAGGGCAGCACAGAGCGCTCCAAAGCCAGCCGAGGCAAAAGCAAAAGCAAAGGCAGGCAGAATCAGGGCGGGCGGGTTGCCCCAACGCACCCCCAAGACCAGATTTGAAAATGTGACCATGATAAAAAGCTGAATACAAAGCACCAAGGTGTTGCCCAGTAACTTCCCAAGAATCATTGTCACCCTCGAGACTGGGGCAGCAAAAAGCCGAGTCAGTGTACCCGCCGTGCGTTCACGCAAAAAAGCCAGTCCAGTCTGAGCGCCAAACAACAGTGCAAACATCAGGGTCATACCGGGCGCAATTTGTTCAGAACCAGCAATTTCGATCACTTTGCTGTTTTTGACCGTCACTTTTTCACTCGAGACATTGATGATACTGGTTTGCAGTAATTCTTCGGATCGAGCCGCCGCATTGGTGTTTGGTGCGGCAATGGCAGCAATGTACGGGGTTTGTAAGCGAATCACAGCCGCCCTGATACGTTCCATCGCATCCCAGACCCGAGTATTGCCAGCACTGGTGATGAACTCGAGTTTGATGGGTTTAAGTTGTTCGATGTCGGTGTCAAAACTGCTCGGTAATTTGACCCAAGCATCTCGGTCGGCGGTGGTCACAAGGGTTTGGGCGCGTAAACCCGCGATTTCGACGGCTGCCCCAAGACTGGCAAGTTCACGCTCAAACGCCTTGGCTTTGGGGGTATCAAAGCGAGTGATTAAAATTCGCACAGGTCCAACATCGCTGCTTTGTAAAACCGATAAAATACTTGAGAAGACAATTGGCAAAATAATCAGCATTGCCAGTAAATGTGGCTGTTTCCAGACGTGTCTGGCTTCGGCAATGGCAATGTGCAGGATGGTTTTGAAGGTGTTCATCGTGAAAACCGCTTCGAGAGTTGAAAAGACCCAAAAATCACGCCGACCACTGCCATGCTGCTTAGAACACCAATGGCTAAAAATAAATGCGGGTCGTTTGAACCAATTGCGGTTAATTGAAACGCCTCGATACTCCAACGGTTATAGGTAAATTTAGACAGGGCTTGGGCAATGCCGGGCAGCGTCTCGAGCGGCCACATCGAACCGCCAAGTAAACTCATGACCAGCACAAAGACCAAGGATAAGGTGTTCAGTTGTTCGCGTGACCTTGAAATGCCAATGATAATTCCGCCAAAACCAGCCGCCGCCGCCGCCGTTGCCAACAGCACAGGGAAAACCGCCAACGGTGCGCCCCAAGACACCCCGTAAATAAGGCTCGAGAATAGCGCAAAAGCCCCAAGTTGCCAAATCCCAAGCAGCCACAGCGCAATAAATTTAGCAATTAAGAGTAATACAGGGGTAACGGGCGCAGATAGTAAGCGGTGAATCGTGCCACGCTCGAGTTCATCTATGACCCCACCAGCCCCGTTGGTGGCACTTAAGAGTGTAAACATCACCCCGAACGCCACCGCATAATAGGCAAAAATCCCTTGGCTGCGCCCAGCCGCTTCTTTGGTTTGTAAATCTATACTGGCAGTTTGAAATTGCTTTTCAACTTTACCGCGCACTAAAGTCAAGGTGTCTTGTAATTCTTGGGCAGAAGCCGGTGCAATGGCACGAACCCCACCAAGCACTGCCGCCCTTGCCGCCTCGAGTTGCTGCATATAACCGCGCACCAATTGTTTGACCACTTCGCCACGCTGATGACTGGTGGGGTCTATAAGTACCCGCACCTCGAGTTTGTCGTTTCGCATTAACTTGGTTTCAAACCGTTCGGGTAAAATCACTGCCATTGTCGCCACGCCAGTTCGGACTGCATTTTCGGCGCTGGAGGCATCGGGCAACATAAAGACCTTGGCAATTTTAGAATCCTCGAGTAAACCGCCAATGCTTTTGGCAATTTCGCCACTCCCAACCACTGCCACGGGCAAGGGGTCGGTTTTGCGTGTTCCACCAATCGCATTGCCAATTAAAAGGGTTAAAATAAAGGGAAGAAGAAGCGTTTGCACCAAAAAACTACGCGAACGAAGTTGGGCTAGTAAATCCCGCCAAGCAATCACAAAAAGCACATTAATCACGTAATCGCCGCCCTGTTAGTTTTAGGAAAACCGTCTCGAGGTCTGGCTCATCGAGTTCTAAATGATGCACATGCGCCCCAAACCCAGACAGCATTTGTAAAATTCCCGATAGCGCATCTTTGGGGTCTTTAGTGAATAGCGTAATCGCATTATCCTCGGCAATCAGTTCATCGGCTAAGGTCTTTAGTTGCTCGAGGTGCTTAGGTGCAAGTGGTTCGCGTAACTCGAGGCGAATCGGAGCGGTTTCCCCAGCCATTTTTCGCATCTCGGAGAGCGTTCCCTCGGCAATAATTTTGCCTTGGTCTATCACCCCAATGCGGTGACACAACTCCTCAGCTTCTTCCATATAGTGTGTGGTGTACAGCACGGTCAAACCGCCAGCGTTTAGGGTTTTGACCAAATCAAGAATTTTACGCCTCGATTGTGGATCAATGCCAACTGTCGGTTCATCCAAATAGAGCATCTTGGGTTTGTGCATCAAACCCGCCGCAATGTTAATACGGCGTTTCATTCCGCCCGAAAACGTCCCGACGGCTTCATGTCCACGGTCAGTCAAACCGACTGCCTCGAGCAATTCATTGGCTCTGATTTTAAGTTCACGCCCTGCAATGCCGTACAAACGCCCAAAAAACACCAAGTTCTCGAGCGCCGAAAAATCATCATAGAGCGCAAAATCCTGCGGTACAATGCCAATTGTGCGTTTGACTTTGGCTTGGTCTTTGACAATATCCAAGCCGTCTATCTGAACCGAACCCAAATCGGGCTTAGCGAGGCAGGATAAAACCCGAATGGTGCTGGACTTGCCAGCCCCGTTAGGACCCAATAAACCGTAGACCTCACCGCGTTGCACATGAAAACTCACGTCATGGACGGCAATAAATTTCTCGTAACGTTTTTGCAGATTCTTAACGACCAACACAAGTGCAGCATTCTAACGCATAACAAGATGGGAAATACTCATATGCACAGGACTTACGCGAATGAAGAAAGTATGAGAAACCATTGAAACGGCTACAGCAAAAATAGGTTGTAAAGACTACTGTCAATTCCTGCTCAGTACACAAATCAACTATACACAAACTTATTTAGCTGAACACATCAAAAACATTAGTCACGACGCAATTAATCGTTACCTAAAAAATAACCGAGTGACACCTCGAGAGATTTGGGAAGTTGCTAAAAATACGATTATCCTGAGTCCAAATAGCTACCTTAGTTTTGATGATAGTGTGTTGGACAAGAATCACTCGAGAAAAATGGAGCTTGTCAAGAAACAATACAGTGGAAATGCTAAACGGGTCATTCGAGGCATTGGTTTTATCAGTTGTGTCCATGTCAATCCAGACACAGGTCAGTTTTGGTTAGTCGCTTTTCGTATTTATAACCCTGCTTTAGACAGCAAAGATAAGCATCAACACGTTAGTGAATTATTTGATGAAAAGTTGTTTGTGGTAAGGAAAAACTGCGTTACAAGTTCCAAGCCCTTGATGCTGTAATTTGGGAAGACGAGCAATTAGAAAACGGTGTCATGATTCATCTCAATGATTTTCCATCTGGTGTAGATTTCAAATTGTTTCGGATTGTCTTTACTTCAAAAGACACGGAGTTGGTTGTCACCAACGATAATCAGCCTTTACTGAATGCGTTAATCGTAGCCGAGCGCTATGCGTGGCGTTGGAAGGTAGAACAATTTCATCGTGAGTTTAAGGGTGTGACTGGAGTAGATGCTTGTCAGTGTCGTGATGGTCGAGCGCAGAGGAATCATATTGGTTGTGCAGTCTTGGTGTGGTTACGGATTAAGAGTCTTGCTATGCAAGCAAAAACAACAGTTTACGCTCTTAAGCAAGGTCTTTTGGCTAACTATATGAAAATGCAGTTAGCTAATCCGACATTAAGATTCGCGTAAATCCTGATCTGTCTCGAATTCAAGTCAGCTAATATGCAAATAGGGCAAGCGATTTATACCACTACGCAGTCAAAAAGAGGGCTGGGAATTTGGCTTGAGCAGACCAACACAGATTGCTTGGTTGCCGAAGAATTGGTAGAAGCTGTTGTGCCAAGAGAAGATATTGTGCTGACAATTCACCCGCCGTACATACGCCCACACACGGGCTTTGCATCAGAATAAAAATAGCAAAAGCCTAGGCTCAAGCGATCATCTGATGGTAAAAAATATTTTTAATTCGTGACGTAAGATAGCCCAATCAGATATTCGGATTTCAATTCAAAAGCCCTAAAATTGATAAATGCCACACACTCGATTAGTGCGTTACAAATATCGGGGCTGGATATTTTAAGTTCTTGGATACCAATAATTTTTAAATTTAGGCTAGAATTCTCGAGTGCAAATTCTTCCATGCAATCTATCCAAGCATTCATATTTTTTCCGTAGTAATCAGGAAAATTAAAAACCTTTGCAAATTTGTTGTGAAAAGTATTCCAGTCATACACGTCAGATAGGTTTATTTCTGCATATTTCATCTTTTAATTTTAGCAATAAAAAAGCTGCCTCGAGCATTAATCTCGAGACGCAATAGTTCAAACAATATAATCTAGGTTTATTCCTTGATGTTTGAGTGCAATAAGCAGTTATCTCAAGTATCACCATTGCGGGTGACTCGAGCTAACTTTGAGAACTCCTTAGAAAGGAGGTGATCCAACCGCACCTTCCGGTACAGTTACCTTGTTACGACTTAACCCCAGTCATGAACCACAATCTAGTCACCTG
>JAYWHB010000493.1:0-3058 GCA_043777915.1 Deinococcales bacterium | reverse complement strand
CCGTACTTCCCAAGAACTTGGAGGCTAGAAAAAACACCAAAGATTGCCAGAACGCTAAACACAATTGCTTTTTTGAGTTTCATAATCATGCTCCTAGTTGCTGGTACAAGCTGTTAAATTAACGTTACTCGGTACGATTAAGCCATCGGTGATGTGCGTTACGCCGTTGCGTACAATCCAGTTGTTCCAGCGTGTACCGTTCGGGTCGTTGGCTTTTAGAGCAATGCCACCGAGCAGCACTTGTCCAGCCGCATTTTTTGTAATGCTAATGCTGTCGCCGTTTTTGGTGGCAATGCTGATTTTGCTGGCTAAGTCGGCAACCAAAAACTGCCCGTCGAGGGTATTGTGATTTAAGACTTTTTGCAACACAGTTGGGTTGGTGGCTAGGCAAGTGCGCTGGGCAACTGGTAGGGCTTCAAAATCAGGGTCTTCGGGTAAAAAGACGGTAAATGCACCGTTAGCCCGTAAGGACATAAAAGCATTTAAGCTACCCAATTGAGTATTAAAAGCGGGTTCGCCAGCTTTGGCAATACTGGTAAAAGTTGTTTCGGCAATTGTGGCATTGAGCAAAAGTGTGTCGGTAATATGCAGTATGCCGTTACTCCCTTTAATATCAGCAACAATAATTTCAGGAACATTTGGAGCGTAAGTGTCTAAAAATGCGTCTTCATAATAACCAGAGTCTATATAGAGCTTACCTTTTTCTTCAATAACATAGACCTCATCACCTAAACTGTTGATGATGATACCAACTTGACCGAGTGGGTTATTTGGCAGGATGGTTTTTTTCAAAGCGGCTGCGTCTAGGCTGGTTGGCAAAATATTAAAGTTAATCACATTCTCGAGCGACTTGCCACTTGGCTTGGGCGAAGTCATACCCGCAAAAGCCGCATCTTCAAATGCCGAATTTTGTGGGGCAAAGACGGTTAAACTGCGTTTGGTATCCGACAAAAACGCAACTTGGGCGGGGCTTAAACTGGCTTTTAAGCTGCTTAGGCGGGTATCTGAGGCAATAATGTCGTAGACCGTATTGGATTTGACGGGCTGCGGACAACTGGTTAGACCAGCCAGCAGTAGAGAAAAAGCGATTCCAGTTTGAATTTTCATAAACCTCCTTGTAGTACACTTGCAACTCGAGCATAAAATATCAGGCGTGATACAGCCGTGAGACGAACAGAAAAAACGTGAGATGGTGGCTTGACAAGCCCTTAACAAACTTGCTTGACTATATTTAGTGCTAAGGCTTTTCGGGTCATTTCGATTAAACGAAGTTGGGTTATCTTTTGAACGAGCAACCTACTTGCTGGCTGTTTTGGCAGTGCGCGGCACTTGGGTGACTCGAGACGAGCTTTGTTTACTGTTGTGGTCTGAGGACACCGATGTCGAACAGGCACGAATGCGGCTACGGCAGTTGTTGTACCGAAGCAAAAAACTTGGTTTAGCCAAAGACTTAGAAACCGAAAACGGATGTGTGCGCTACACTGGGCAATCTGATGTGCAGTTGTTAAAAAAAGCCTTTTTGCAACACGATTTTTCGGCTGGTTTAGACTTGTATCAAGGCGCACTGCTCGAGACAGCCATACCCTACAAGATTCCAGAACTTTTAACTTATTTGGACATCGAACGCGAACAACTGCGTACTGAGGTGCGCCAAGCCACGCTCGAAGTGATGCGCCAAAACCCAGCCCAAGCCCATATTTGGCTCGAGAAAATGCTGCGAATCGAGCCTCTGGATGAAGTTTTACTGCTGCGTACCTTAGAATTTCCAAATTTAGCCGCTCGAGCTTTGGAGTGGCACTTACTTGCCCTCAAAACAGTCGGGCTAGAACCAGAAGCTGGTTTACTCGAGCGTTTTGCCTCGGGGCGACAACAGGATTTGATGCCGGTTTTGGGCTTACCAAAACCAACTTCGGTCTTTAAGGGGCGACAGCTTGAACTCGAGCAAATTGCCTCTTTTTGGCAACAACCAGCCAATCGGCTGCTCAGTTTGGTCGGACTGGGCGGTATCGGCAAAACGCGGTTGGCGCTCGAGGTGGCAGAACATTTTCAGGGTTTGGTGGTTTTTGCGCCCTTAGTCAGTGTCGAGGATGCCCAACTTGTGCCTCGGTTGTTGCTCGAGCAATTGGGTCTAAGTGGCGATACCGAACAAACCTTACTTTTGGCTCTACAAAACGAATCGCTGCTTTTGGTTTTGGATAACCTCGAGCAAGTGCTGGAGATACGTTTTTTGGTGGCTAAAATCCTTTTGTCCTGCCCAAAAATCAGAATTCTTTGTACCAGCCGAGAAATCCTTGGATTACAAGCCGAACAGGTGTTTTATCTCGAGGGGCTACCAGCTTTGGTGCAAAATCTACCACTGACCGAGCAAGCCGCCGCCCAAGTCTTTTTAGCCGCCGCCAAGCGTTTAGCGCCACAATTTCAACTGACCGAAACCGATTTTTTGCCGCTCTCGAGAATCCACAGTGCCATTGCTGGAACACCACTTGGTTTAGAATTAGCCGCCGGTTGGTTGCGGGTCTTTTCCTTAGCCGAAATCGCCACCCAAGTCGAAAACGACCACAGTATTTTAACCACCGACGCACCAGATGTTCCGATACGGCAGCGCAGTTTTGCGGCACTTTTTCAGAGCAGTTGGCGTTTACTCAGCCCCGATGAGCAAACTGCTCTGAGTCAATTGGCAGTGCTTCGCAGTGGTTTTACGCTCCAATTTGCCCGCCAAATCACTGGTGTTCTGATGCCTACTCTTTTGCGGCTGGTCAATAAATCTTTCATCAAACGCAGTGATGGTTTGTTTTTTTTGCACGAACTTATTCGCCAACACGCAGTTGAATACCTCTCGGGTGAGGCTAAAATAGAAGCCCTTGATGTTTTGGGCGAAGTTATTTTTGAACAAGCCCTTGAATGGCACGAAAAATGCGACACTCGAGAATACGTCCGACTAAGCCAGAAGCTCGAGCTTGAACAAGACAACTTGCGCTTGGTTCTCGAGGATTCGTTTAACCGCAAACCGCAACGAGCCGTGCAATTGGTATCGTTGCTTTGGTACTTCTGGTATGCC
>JAYWHB010000492.1:0-3061 GCA_043777915.1 Deinococcales bacterium | reverse complement strand
AATTTCTGTACCAGCCGCTTTTAGTTTCTCGAATTCGGCTGCACCGCCGGGTTGGTCTATAAGCGGGGCTTTGACAATTGCACCGTGGATATTACCGTCAGTCACATTTTCGCGGTACTCAACCCCAATTTTTGGGCTGTACCACTGCTGAGCGCGAATGCCTTGGAAATCCAAAAAGTCCTTATCGGCTTTTAGGGTTTGCAGATTTGGGGTACACATTTCAAAGTCCTGAATCGTCACAATTGCCGAAGCTGGACAAGATTCAACGCAAGCCGCACAGTACATGCAGTTGACCAAATCAATATCAAAACGCTCGAGAACAAAGCCTTTGCCAGCAGGGTTTTTCTTGCGTTCAATGGTAATCACTTGACTGGGACAGACTTTTTCACAAGCAAGGCACGAGACACACCTGTCTGAGCCATCTTCGTTTTTAATCAATGCCAAACTCTGGACACTGGTTGGTGGCAGTTTTGGCATGTCAAACGGGTACATTTCGGTGAAAATCGGGTCGAATTGTTCGTCATAGACTTTCTCCATGCCCTTGCCAACGCCAGACACCGCATTCCAAATATCTTTTAAGAGACTCATGCTTTCACCTGCTTAGTAGGGAAAAACGCCCCGCGTGCAATCATAAAAATGAATGTTCCGCCCACCAGAATCGAAAGGGTAATACCAACGGCTGGAATCAGTCTCGAGACGGCTGCCAGTAATAACCCAACCAAAGAAAGTGGGATTAAGCCCTTCCAGCAAAGTTCCATTAACTGGTCATCACGGAAACGGGGCAAGGTGGCACGAATCCACATGTAAAAGTAGACTCCTGCTGCGCCTTTAAGTAAGAACCAAAAACTGTACTGAATACCAACAATCAAACCGCCCGGTTGGAAAAACCAATTCCAAGTCCAAGGACTGATGGCTTCACCCTCGGCGATATTGGCTTTCAGCATCAGTAACAGGGTACTCGAGCCACCCGCCCATTCAGAAAGCAGTGGAAGGTTAAAGGTCGGGATGCTTGGCGGATACCAACCACCTAGGAAGAACACCGCCATTAAGGCTGGAAGAAGGTACAACTCGGCAAATTCTGCCACAAAGAAAAATCCAAAACGCATCCCGCCGTACTCGGTGTTAAAACCAGCCACAAGTTCAGATTCGGCTTCGGGAAGGTCAAACGGAGTCATTTTAAGTTCGGCTAAACCCGCGATTAAATAAATCACAAAAGGAATAAAGAGCGGAATCGCAAACCACAGGCTTTGTTGGGCTTCGACAATTTTACTTAAGTTCATGCTGCCAGCGTAAACACAGACCGAAAGCAGACTAATCGAAAGTGGCACTTCGTAACTGACCAATTGTGCTGCGGCTCGTAAGCCACCCATCAAGCCGTACTTGTTGTTCATGCTCCAACCCGCCAGCAGAACGCCGTACCCGCCAAGCGTACCCGCCGCAATAATAAAAATTGCACCAGCTTCGACATTGGCAAAAACCCAACCGGGGGCAAATGGAATGACAGCCATCAGTAAAAAGGCAGAAACAAAAACGAGGACTGGGGCAAGGGTGAAAATCGTTTCCTCGACCATTTTTGGGGTGTAATCTTCTTTAGACACAAGTTTTAGCGCGTCGTAAACCGTTTGCAAGCTACCCGAGGGTCCGTTGTGCAGAGGTCCATAACGGTTTTGGACTTTGGCGAGGTACTTACGCAACATCAAAATGTTAATCAGCGCCACCACCGCGATAAACAAGAACGCCAAGACTGGGGCAAGAAGTCCATAAATCACATTAAACCAAAAACTGTTTTTCTCGAGACCAAAACCAGTCCATGGGAACGGTAAGCCGTTGGTCAGTAAGGCTGGAATGACTTGAAACGCCAAAATAAGCACGCCATGGGCTGCACCAAAAAGCAGAGCATAACCAATAATCGCTGCCAGCAAACCCGATTTACGCGGATTGGCATTCAGTAATCCATGATGCTTCATTCGCATTCTGTAGTGTTTATCAGTCGGCACAGAGACACGCTCGAGCGGCAACCGAGCTTCTTTGTTTTCATAAATACTCATCGGTCAATCTCCCCTAGAACAATGTCAATACTGCCAAGAATGGCGATTGCATCCGAGAATTTAGAACCCACAGCCATGTCCGCCAAGGCTTGCAAGGTGCAGAAACTCGGGCTACGGTGCTTAACACGCCACGGTTTTTCTGAACCGTCAGCCACAATATGCACCCCAAGATGACCCCTCGAGATTTCCACAGCGCGGTAACGTTCCATACCAGCCACGGGTTTAAGACGCGGCAGTTTTGGTAAGTACGCGCCGCCTTTTGGAGACTGTGCAATGGCTTGGCGAATAATTTTAATACTCTCGCGGAATTCACGGAAACGAGCGCGGCTTCTCGAGTAGGCATCGCAACCGTACTCAACACAGACCTCAAAGTCCAAATGTGGATAGGCATCGTATGGGTCGTCGCGGCGCAAATCCCAACCGATACCGCTACCACGCAGATTTGGTCCGGTCACACCATGATTAAGCGCCAATTGCGGGTCAAGCACACCGACACCTACGGTACGGGCTTGAAAAACGGGCGCATCTATGGTCAGGGCTTCGTATTCGGGGAGTTTACGTTCAAACCATGTTAAGAACTCGAGAATATCCTGCATCATGCGCGGATGGTGGTCACGGCGCACACCACCATAAGTGAAGTAATTTGGCAATAAACGCGCCCCAGCCGTTTCTTCGATGATGTCAAGAATCATTTCGCGGTCACGGAAAGCATATAAAAACGGGGTGATTGCCCCAAGGTCAAGCATGTATGTGCCAATCCAAACCATATGGCTGGCAATACGGCTTAGTTCAAACAAAATCGTTCGCACGTACTTGGCGCGTTCTGGGACTTCGATGCCGAGCATTTCTTCGACCGCCAAGCACAATGGCAATTCGTTCTGCATCCCCGACACGTAATCCATTCGGTCGGTATAGGGAATACACATCGGATAAGTACGCACTTCCTCAAGTTTTTCGTGGTTGCGATGCAAGTACCCAATGTGTGGAATTGCTTTGGTGACACGTTCGCCGTC
>JAYWHB010000491.1:0-3068 GCA_043777915.1 Deinococcales bacterium | reverse complement strand
GCCAAAACAACAAAGCGGTTTTAGCCCAAATTGCCGATAGTTCCGAACTTGAGGGCAGTAATGACCGTGTGCAACTGGCAGCCGCCGATAAGACATTGCGAGACCGCCTTCGCATTCAGCACATGAAAAATGGGGTGACGATGCGTGACCCAAACACCGTTTACATAGATGACACTGTGACCATTGGTAATGACGTGATTCTCGAGCAGGGCGTGATTCTAAAGGGTCAAACCAGTATTGCTACAGGCAGCACCATTGGGGCGTACAGTGTGCTAACCGACGTGCAGCTATTGGGTGCGGTGCAAATCAAATCACATTCGGTTCTCGAGGGCGCGGTGCTACATGGTGGCTCAGAGGTTGGACCGTTTGCCAGAATCCGTAGCGGCACAATTCTCGAGGCGGACGTACATGTTGGTAACTTTGTAGAAATTAAAAACTCGCATTTACTCGAGGGGGCAAAAGCTGGGCATTTGGCGTACATCGGTGATGCCAATGTCGGACGCGACGTGAATTTCTCAGCAGGGGCAATCACGGCTAATTATGACGGACTGGACAAGTTTAGAACCACAATTTTAGATGGCGCATTTATTGGCACAAATGTCACGCTTGTTGCGCCTGTGACGGTTCACCAAGGGGCATTTGTTGCGGCTGGCAGTACCATCACCACCGATGTACCAGAAGGCGCACTTGGGGTGACTCGAGCCACTCAAAAAACTTTGGAAGGCTGGGCAGTCAAATACTGGGGCAAAAAACTCGAGACCGCCAAAGCGAATAAACTATCCATCATCCGAAAGTGGCTCGAGACACGTAAGCTAAGTTAGGAACAAATAGGGTCAAAACTCCATCTCAAGTTCATAAAAGACGAGTACGATTTGACAAGCGGTTGACAAAGTACCTCGAGACTAATTCAAAAGGAGAACCACCATGCCAAACTTAGGACCACTTGAAATTATTGTCATCTTGTCACTTGCTTTAATTATTTTTGGTGCGTGGTACTTCCTAAAAAGTTTAATCGAAGTTTATGTTAAGGCACAAAAATCAAACAAAACCCCCTGATTGTTCAATTCTAAAAGGAGAACCACCATGCCAAACTTAGGACCCCTCGAAATCATTGTCATCTTGTTACTCGCGCTTGTATTTTTTGGTGCAAAACGCCTTCCAGAACTTGGTAAGGGACTCGGACAAGGCATCCGTGAATTCCGTAAAGCTGGCAAGGACATCCGTGCCGAACTTGACGATAGCTTTAAGGATGAACCAAAGCCTACAGCTCCTTCGACTGATAAGGCGTAATGTCGCATGGCGACTAGGGAAATACCAAACGAAACTTTTAAGGAAGCGCCGCTCCTCGATCATCTCGAGGAATTGCGCCTACGGATTATTTGGAGCGCCGTTGCTTGGATTGTCGGCGGAGTTGTTACCTTTGCCAATCTGGGTTTTGCAATCGAATTGCTCAAACGTCCGCTCGAGGTCTATACCAAAGGAAAAGGACTCGAGGTCGAAATCATTTCTTTGCGAATCACCGAGCAATTATCGGCTTCTTTTTTGGTGGCGGCGGTTGGCGGTCTGATTTTTGCTATGCCGATGCTGATTTACCAACTCTGGGCTTTTGTTGCACCAGGATTAACCAAGCGTGAACGAGGCTATGCTTTTCCATTTATTTTTGGCTCGGTGGCAGCTTTCTTGGCTGGAATTGCTTTTGCCTACTTTGTGGCGCTACCCGCCGCAATGCAGTTTTTAATTGGATTTTTACCCGGCGTAAAAACCACCTTGCCAATTGGCGATTACATTAGTGATGTGATTACCCCCTTGGTGATGTTTGGGATTTTGTTTCAATTACCCGTAATCATGTTTTTACTGGCAAAAATCGGTATTATCTCGAGCCTGTTTTTTATCAATCAACGCCGAATTGCAGTCTTTGCGATTGTGGTGGTGGCTGCTTTTGCCACACCTTCAAGTGACCCAGTAAACTTAGCCATCATCAGTGTTCCCTTAATCATTTTGTATGAATTTGGGATTTGGTTAGCACGAATGGCGGAGCGTCAAAATGCTGTGCTTGCCGCCAAAGGTTTACTCGAGGACAACGACGAGGCTTGACAAAACCACTAAAGCAAGATAGTTTTTAACCATGCAAAGCGCAAATTGGTATACAAGATAAGGCACTCGAGAGACACAACTCGGGATGCCTTTTTGCTTCGGCTCACGCCGAAGTTTTTTATTGGTAAAAAGCAATCTCTCTATAAGGAAACCATCATGACTGACCAAACCATCGCCGAACTTCGTAATGTTGTAGACAACATCAACCTCGAGATTCTAGCCGCCCTTTCTAAACGCGCCGAAATTGTCAAAAAAATTGGGGCAAGACAAACCGAAATGGGCATCACTCACTTTGACCCAAAACGCGAGTCCGTTATGCTCGAGGCGCTCGAGAAAGCCAATCCTGGCGTGTTTTCCAACAGCACGATTAAGCAACTCTTCAAAGAAATTTTTAAGGCATCCTTAGACTTAGAGGAACGCGAAGACAAACCCAAACTCAAATACAGTCGTAAAGTACACCCCGAAGACAGCGCTGTGGTGATCTCGAGGGGCAGCGTTTCGGTGCAATTTGGTGGTGGGGTCAAAACCATGATTGCCGGTCCGTGCAGCATCGAGAGTTTAGAGCAAACCATGCAGGCTGCCGAAATTGTTAAGCGTCACGGTATCACGATGTTTCGTGGTGGGGCATACAAACCACGCACCAGCCCATATGGTTTTCAAGGGCTGGGTGTACCCGGTCTCGAGATTGGTGCAAAAGCCGCAAGGGAACACGACTTACTTTTTGTTGCCGAAGTCATGGACACCCGCGATGTGGCGGTCTGTGCCGAGTACGCCGACATGCTGCAAGTCGGTACACGCAACGCCCAGAATTTTGCCTTGCTGCGCGAAGTTGGAAAAAGCGGTAAACCAGTGCTGTTAAAACGCGGCTTCTCGAGTACCATCGAAGAGTGGCTGCTGACCGCCGAATATATTCTTTCCGAAGGCAACGACCAAATTGTGCTGTGCGAACGCGGCATCCGCACCTTTGAAAAAGC
>JAYWHB010000490.1:0-8500 GCA_043777915.1 Deinococcales bacterium | reverse complement strand
TTGGTTAGTCCAGTCAGGGCTAAGAAGCGAGTTTTATTCTTGACGAGTTTGTCGTAATGCAGCACTCGAATAGCTTATCCTAATTTCCGATAACGTCTTTTATATAATTTTTTTAAATTATAATAATCGTTCCGATCCAAACCAAGAATTGGAAAAAGAAAATCTCGAGGGTCAGTATCAGATATACGCAGCTTTTTCTTTATGAACTCGGCAATTACACTTACACAAGAATCCAAGGGGGTTATTGATTCTTCAAAAAATTCAGCTTCCATTAACTTGGTGGCTCGCCAAAACTGATAGACTGCCCTATGGACAAAGGGGTCTAAGCAATTTAATTTTTTAGCCCAAGATTCAAAATCTTCTGATTTTGAATCTTGAGAAATAGCGTGTTTCTCGTAGTGTTCTGATTCACATTCAGGATTTTCGGAATTTACGCGACGTATCTCAAAACCTTCATATCTAAAGTCACATGCTTTATCATAGACAATTGCAATTGCACCAACTAATGACGCTATTCTACTTCGTGACACATAGTTTGATGCGTAGCGAAAAAAATCACCAACCATATCTGAAACATCTGGATTCTGGCTGAATCTAAAACCGTAATTCTGATGCTGTGGATTCCAAAATGGCAGCAAAACTCCTGAAATCAAATTTTTATCTGATTTGAACAGCCAAAAATTCTCAGACATGAACTCCATTGATATGTCTTTTGAATTGCTCAAAACTCTAAATTCTACATACCTATCTGTATCCCAACTTGGCAATAATTCCTTGATAGAGTTATTTAAACAACTTTTTAATTGATTTCGTTCAGACGCTTCGATCTGCTCAACTTGGTCAGACCATTGCAAAAATTTTGAAACGAATTTGCCCATTCTAGGATCATTCATAGTTTCCAAAAAGAGTTAAAAGCATAAAAAACCTAACTTTTTACCTCGAGCCTTGGCGTTTAGCATAGGGCTGCACACAAAATTCTACCACGCTTTACTGAAACGCATTTTACAGCAACGCTCGTATTTCCTGCCCACCTTGCTTTGGTCGTAAAACCAGTTCCACTTCGTACTCTAGGGCATCGGCTTGCTCGAGAATTGTTTTGATTTCTAGGTTTGCACTGGCTTGTTCGCGTTGATGCACCCTGCCTTTGCTGATGCCAAGTTCTAAACCTAATTTACTCAGGCTTTTACCTCGAGTTTCCCGCGCTTGACGTAATAATGTCCCTGCGTCTCGAGCCAGTAATTCGGCTTTGAAAGTACGCTCAAGTTCGGTTGGTGTGATTGTTTCTACTGTTTTGTTTTGCTTATTCTCGAGAATCCCTGTGCGGATTTCTTCGGCTGTGAACGTCTCGAGCATGGCTTTGATTCGTGGGTTCATATTGTCCTGTAAGTTACTCGAGCGCATAACCAGTCAGTGGTCGCAAGTACGGTGCATGAAATGCCACAACAACCTCGGATTTTTGCACACCTAGTTTCTCGAGTTCAGCAATAAAATCTTCTTCTGTACCGTTGTACTCGAGGTTTACCTTTCCATTTTTGATACACAAATGCGCTAATACTCCAAAGTGCCGTTTCTTGTTTTCCCAACCAATTATGGCAAGTTGGTAGTGCTTGGTTTCTTTGTCGGCAATCAGTTGAATTGGTGTTCCATTGCCTTGGTTGTAATAATCTCGGAATTCGCTCAGGACTTGTATGGTCAGGTTTTCTAGTTCTTGTGTTCGTTCCATAAAATCACTTCCTCTCGCTCGATAGCACAAACAATCAGGTTCATTTTGGTTTCTTGCATTACGGTTTGGGCAAATCTTGAGTCAAAAAAATCTTGGTGGGCATCTTCACTGACCGCGAGAAATAGTGTTCGGTCTGGCTCGAGTTTCGATAATACAATTCGGTAATTGATGTATTGTCCTAACGCTGCATGAAAATCCGTCAGGCTCGAGTTGCTGATAAAACTCTTTATTTCAACAGCAATCTTTTGGTTATCTCGTTCCGCCGAGACTAATTCTGCGCCTAAATCTATGGCAAGTGGTTTTTCTTCAAATACTAAACGCAATGGGTCATGCGTAATTATCCAACCTGCTTTTTCTAAGCTGGCAACAATTGCATCATGAATCAAGTCTTTTCGTGCCACAAAACGTAGTGTAGCCTGATTTCAGGGTTTTCTCTAGTCTTGGCGTTTAGCACAAAGGCTGCACACTAAATTTAGGGGCTGTGTGTCACTCGTGCGTGTTTTGCTTTTAAGGCAGAATACACGGCGATGAAACTGACTTTTACTCGAGCGCTGCTGATTCTGGCGCTTGTCATTCCAAGTGTTCTAATAGCTTGTGCGCCACAAAACGAAGCCTTGGCAAAAGCAACCGCTTTTCACCCCGAAGGACGAGCCTTGTTTGAGCAGTACAATTGTATGCGTTGTCATGATGGCGGGGTTGGTGGCTACGGCAAGAAAATGATTGAGAATCCGCGTTTACGAGATTTAGCCTATATCAAGGCACGGATTATCGAAGGTAAAGACCTTGGGGCGGCAAAAATGCCAGCCTATCCAGACATGCCTAAAAAAGACCTTGAAGAAATTGCCTCGTTTGTACAAGCCCTCGCAGGTTGGGAGAAATAAATATGACTTTAGAAGAACGGTACAAGCATTCAGAATGCAGGAGCTTAGAACAGATTTTCCCTAATCAAACCAACCCCAATGGCACAGCTTTTGGCGGTCATATTGTTTCGATTATGGACAAAGTAGCAGGCTTTGCGGCAGGGCGTTTTAGTGGTGGTTCGGTTGTGACTGCCAGTATGGACAAAGTGGATTTTAGAATCCCGATTAAAATGGGCGAAGTCATCGAAGTGATTAGCAAAGTCGAATCGGTGGGGCGCACCAGTATGCGAATTCGGGTGGATGTACAAAAAGTCATGCCAGACGACTCGAGCCTTGTGACCAGTGGGCATTTTACGTTTGTGGCGATAGATGCACAGGGTAAACCGCGTCCTGCCATCCGAGAAGAATCGGTTCGAGAATGAATTTTCCAGCCCCACTTAAAATCTGTTTGGTGCGCCACGGTGTAACTGACTGGAATCTCGAGGGGCGTTGGCAGGGCTGGTCAGACACACCACTTTCTAAACTCGGTGAAGAACAGGCTTGGGCGCTTCGGACTCGGCTGGAAGATAAACACTTTGATCGGGTTTACTCGAGCGACCTAAGTCGGGCATTGGACACGGCTCGACTATCAGGTTTTGAACCGCACCCAGATGCCAGATTGCGCGAACTCAACTTTGGGGTTTTTGAAGGCGGTGACAGTGCCGAAAATGCCAAGCATCCAGAATTTGCCGCTTGGATACAAGACCCTGTAAACCGTGCCGCCCCACTTGGCGAAAGTTACGCCAGTCTTCGCGCCCGTGCCATGCACTGGCTCGAGAATCTGCCCGAAAGCGGCGAGGTTCTGGCGTTCTCGCACGGTGGTTTAATTCAAGTGCTGACTTGTGGGCTACTCGAGTTAAACCCCTTGGCTGCCCCAAGAATTTGGCGTTTACGCATCACCCATGCCAGTATCACGGTTTTGGAAAAGCACTGGACTCCAACAGGCGCAGTTTGGATGCTCGAGCGATTAAACGACACGGCGCACTTGGAGTCATTGGGTGGAGCATTTTATTCGGCGACAACGTAAGGTTTTGAGTCCTGAGCTATGAGCTTTGGGCTAGAAACCTTAAAGCTCAAAGTCCTGTGCTTACACTCGTGCCACAAAATTCTGTAATCGGGCTTTAACCTCTGCCCATTCGGATTCGAGGATGCTAAACATCGCTGTGTCACGCACCCCTCCATCAGTGGCTGGCATGTGACTGCGAAGCACACCCTCAAAACTCGCCCCAATTCGCAAAATTGCCTTTTTAGACCGTTCGTTGCGAGCATCAGTTTTTAAGGTCATGCGCTGGACTTTCCAAACTTCAAAGGCATACTCGAGCATCAGTAATTTAGCATTGGTATTGATGGCACTGCGTTGGGCATCAGGTGCAAGCCAAGTCCAACCAATTTCAGCAGCATCGGGAATACCTTCTTGATGCGCTGCCCAAGCCCAGTACTCGAGATTCCCAAAGCGGGTACTGCCCACCACCGCACCAGTAACAGCATTGATGGTGGCAAACGGCACAGCTTGGCGTTGTTCTCGAGCCAGAACAGCACTCTGAACATAAGTGGTCATGCCCTCCAAGGTACTCGGTGCATTGGTCAAGCGGTAGACCTCTGGGGTGGACTGGGCAATGGCAAGTAAGGCTGGGATATGATTTTGGCTCAGTGGCTCGAGCCGCACAACCGCGTTTTCTAGGGTCAGCATTAGAATAGTTTAACCGAGGCTATGGGCTGTAAGCACAGGACTTACGCGAATCTAGGGCAAACGCACCAAATGGATTTGTAAAATATTGCCTTTTGATTGCACTGCTCAAGCTACGCCTACTTTCTCATGTCAAATTTGACGCAGATTTAGCACATGGATTTTGAGACTCCAAGACTGCTAAATGTAAATATGAGTCGTCAGATAAGGGTTTATGTTCTTGAGAAAGTTGCTGCGTTTGCCCTATCTCTTCTACCCATTCTTTAGTTAAGTGAATTGATACCTTGGTTTGTGCTACCTTTTTATAGCTGTACCCACAGGAGGAAATAATATGACATTAAATGAATTACTCGGCTCGGTTGTCAACCAACTTCAAAACGATCAACAAGATATTAACGGGGCTGACCCCAGCAACCCAGCGCATGGGACGAAACTGCTCGAGAAATTTAAGGCAGCCCAAGCCGCCGCCTCGAGCGACCCACAAGCCGATTTAGGACAAGTTTTTGGTCAGGTCTCCCAAGCCATCGCCGGTTCGGCTGGCACAAATGGTTTTACTGCCAAAGCCTACGGCGATGCTTTTTCCGAAGGCGCTCAAGCGTTTGCTGGACGTAGTAATAGCTTAAGTGCTAACGACCTAGGTCCAATCATTGGAATGCTGACCAATGGTTTTGCCAAGCACGACACTCGTGGTGCAAATGCCGCAGGTCCACTTGGGGCGCTTGCTCCGCTCTTGGGATTACTTGGCGGCAATGCTGGTGGTGGCTTAGACATTGGTAAAATTGCTGGAATGCTGATGGGTGGCGGGGCTGGCAACATCGTTGGGATGCTCGGCGGACTGCTAGGCGGTGGCAATCAACAACAACAAGGCGGCGGCTTAGGCGGCTTACTTGGTGGCTTGCTTGGCGGTGGACAACAACAGCCACAACAACAAGCCCAACAAGGCGGCGGTCTCGAGGGAATGCTTGGTGGTTTACTCGGTGGAGCGTTGGGCGGTGGACAACAAGCAAATAATCCATTGGGTGCATTGTTAGGGGCAGTTACCCAAGGCGCACAAGTCACCAATCAGAACGGTCAACGTGACGCAGGAGCAGTCAGCACAGGTAGTGTCTTGACAGGTTTACTTGGCGCGTTAATGAAGGGCTAAAATTTTGTACTCGAGCCTCACGCTTTTGGCGTGGGGCTTTTTTTATTGAGAAATTATTTTCAACAACGTGCAGAATGGTTATTTTGTGCTAGGCTTCTTTATACCTGAGTATTTGCTCAGATGTTTAAGGAGAAACCATGACCCCAACCATTATCCCAGACCTCGAGTACCGTGTTTCTGGCATGGACTGCGCCAATTGTGCCAAAAAAATCGAGAATCTGCTCGAGAAAACCCCCGGTGCAAGCCAAGCCAAAGTTAATTTCACCACCGAGACGCTGCGTTTGCAACTCGATGAACAATTAACGCCACGCCGTCAACTCGAGGCGAACCTCAAGGCGCTTGGTTATCCTTCGACCTTAAAAACAACCGAGCCAGAGGGTCACAATCACGATGCTGTCGGTCATGTCCATGCACCCGAAGAAAATACACCTTGGTACGCTACTCGAGCCTCAAAACTGGTATTTTTGACAGGTGGCTTGTTGCTGGCTGCGTGGGTATTTGGCAGTTTTACCCCAGACCTTGCAGTTTACGGCTATATCGCGGCTACCATCGTTGGGGCGATTCCCTTGGCACGTCGGGCATGGGCGGCAACTCGGTTTGGCAATCCGTTTACCATCGAAACTTTGGTCAGTGTAGCTGCCATTGGTGCAATTGGTATTGGCGAAGCCCCCGAAGCCGCCGTGGTGGTTTTTTTCTTTATGATTGGCGAATGGCTCGAGGGTATCTCGGCGGGTCGCGCGCGGGCGGGCATCAAAGCCCTAGCAGCCCTCACGCCAAAAACTGCCTTGGTCATTGAGGCAGAACAGACCAATGAAATTCCAGCCGAGAACTTAAAAGTTGGGCAATTGGTGCTGGTGCAACCCGGTTCTCGAGTTCCTTGCGATGGCTTAATCGAAACTGGTTTCTCGAGTTTGGATGATTCGCCAGTCACGGGCGAGAGTATGCCAGTCAATAAAAAAGTTGGCGATGCTGTTTTTGCGGGGAGTATTAACGGCGATGCTGCCCTAAAAATCCGTGTGACCAAGACAGCAACCGACAACACGATTGCCAGAATTATTCAACTGGTCGAAGAAGCCCAAGATGGCAAAGGCAACACTGCACGGTTTATAGATAGATTTAGCCGATATTGGACTCCAGGTGTGTTGTTGGTCTCGAGTCTGGTGGCGATTCTGCCACCGCTTTTTGGGGCTGGAACGTGGAATGAATGGATTTACAAAGGCGTGAGCTTACTATTAATTGGTTGCCCCTGTGCTTTGGTTTTGTCTGTGCCAGCCGCAATTACTTCGGGTCTCTCGAGCGGGGCTAGGCGGGGCTTACTGATTAAAGGCGGGGCAGCCTTAGAGAATATCGGAAGTGTAAAAACCATTGCCTTTGACAAGACCGGCACATTGACGGCGGGTAAACCCGTTGTGACCGATGTTTTTGCCATTGGTCTCGAGCAACCCGAAATGCTGCGCCTTGCGGCTGGAGTCGAACAAAGCAGTTCGCACCCACTGGCAAAAGCGATTCTCGAGTATGCCAAAGCCCAAGGTGTTACGCCGCCAAGCAGTGCAAATGCCCGAGCAATTCAAGGTAAAGCAGCCGTTGCGACAATAGAAAATCGTGAATTTGCGGTGGGCAGCCCAAAATATGCGGCGGAACTTGCACCGCTCGAGGCGGGTCTGCAAACTCAAATCACAAATCTCGAGAACGCTGGTAAAACCGTGGTGGTCTTACTCGAGGCTACTAAAGCCCTTGGAATTATCGCTATTCGTGATGAACCTCGAGCCGATGCCAAACAAGCGATTGCCCAACTCAAAGCCCTCGGTATCTCGAGCATCATGCTGACGGGCGATAATGCCCGTACAGGCAAAGCCATTGCTGATGATCTGGGCTTAGAAGTGAGAGCCGAATTGCTGCCCGAACAAAAACTCGAGTTGATTAGCCAATATGCTGCCAGTGGTAAAATTGCCATGATTGGTGATGGCATTAACGATGCTCCAGCCCTTGCCAAAGCCGATGTTGGGATTGCCATGGGCGGAGGCACAGATGTTGCGCTCGAGACTGCCGATGCTGCTATTCTGCGCTCTAACGTGACTGGCGTGGTGGATTTGGTACAACTTTCTCGAGCCGTGATGGGCAATATCCGTCAGAACATCATGTTTGCACTGGGCTTAAAAGCAATTTTTCTGGTCACAACGCTATTTGGGTACACCACGCTTTGGATGGCAATTCTAGCCGATACTGGCGCAACGGCAATTGTGACTGCTAATGCCTTGCGTTTATTGGGTTTCAAAAGCCGTTTCTCGAGGTAGAATAGGAAAGAATATCTGGTCAGCAGATTGGCTTGGGTACAGGGAGAGATATGATAAAAAAACTATTGTTGGTTGCCTTGAGTCTGCTGTGTTCAACAGCCTTTGCCCAAAACGAATTCCCAGACTTTACGCTTAAACTCTCAACTTTCGAGCCTTTTATTGCCAGTGGGCGTTTGCAGCAAGAAATTATTGTCAAAAACTTTGCCTTAAATCCGCGGTTTATTCAGCGCAGCCGCAATTTTGGCAAAATCAGTTCTGCCCTACAACCCGAACTCGAGCGAATTTATAACAGTCTGCCTCGAGACCCAACTGATGCCCGTTTTCGTCAACTCGAGAATGGCAACTGGGTGGCGCAGCAACAAAGTGCTTGGCAAATCAACATCGAAAAAACCAATGCCAATTTGTACAAAGCGATTATCGAAGGCAAATCCGAAGCCGAAATTGCTTTAGAGGTCACACGCCCAAAACGCAATACCGAGGATTATGCCGCCCAAGGTATTTTGCAACGCTTTGGCGGTGGCGAGAGTGCTTTTTATCGTTCACGCACGGCTCGAGTTCAGAACATCATCGCGGGTAGCCGAATCATTGACAACACGATTATCCCAGCCGAAGGAGAATACGACTACAATGCCAATCTTGGTGATATTAGCGAGGCTCGAGGTTTTGTGGATGGCTATATCATTGCCAGTGGCACACTTAAAAAAGAAATCGGCGGTGGTATTTGCCAAATTAGTACCACGGTTTGGCGAGCCG
>JAYWHB010000489.1:0-3069 GCA_043777915.1 Deinococcales bacterium | reverse complement strand
TACTGTTTACCAATTCGTTGTGCGCCAAGGTGATTGGCTCTGATTTCTCGGCGCACCGTTTCTTCACTGATGCGTAAAGTTTTAGCCACTTCTTCTGGGGTATAAACACTCATTTCAATCATTGGCATCACCAGACACAGTATACACAAAAACCCGATTTTACGGCACACGAGAATCTGCGTTATGATTTGCCCCATGCGTGTTTACCAATCTCCGTTTGACCGTCCCAAAACCCAGAGCGTGGTTGCCATTGGCAGTTTCGATGGCTTGCATCTTGGGCATTTGGCGTTGCTCGAGAAATTAAAATCTCTAGCACTCGAGAATCATCTGCCAAGCGTCGTATTTACTTTTGACCAACCAACTCGGGTGCTTTTACAGGGGAGTAAATTCTTGTATTCCTTAGCCGAAAAACTCGAGATTCTCCAAAGCCTTGGGGTCTCGGAAGTGATTGCCGTGCCGTTCACTTTAACATTCTCGAGCCGTGCAGCCAGTGCTTTTTTAGAAGACATTCGCGTTCTGAATCCAAAAGAAATTGTGGTCGGTAGAGATTTTCGCTTTGGCAATGCCCGAAGCGGTGGTATTCCAGACCTCGAGACCCTAGCAACTGTTCATACGCTCGAAATGCAAACCCTGAGCGGCTCAGAAGTTCATGCCTCGAGCATTCGTACTGCGCTCGAGAATACCGATGTAAAAGCCGCCAATGCGATGCTTGGGCATTCGTACCATGCCTCGGGCGTGGTGGTTTTAGGTCAGCAGCTTGGGCGTACCATCGGCACACCAACGGCTAACATTGCAGTACCCGAAGGAAAGTTACTCCCAAGAGGGGTTTATGCTGTTCGGCTCGAGACCCCAGACGGTGTTTTGCACCCCGCGATTGCCAACATTGGCACACGCCCAACCATTGGCGGCATGACCGAAAGTTTTGAGGTGCATATTTTTAATTTTGAAGCCGATATTTATGGTTTTGAGGTCAGTGTTTACTTTGAGGCTTTTATTCGTGCTGAACAAAAGTTTAGTGGTTTACCCGCCTTAATCGCCCAACTCGAGGTGGATAAACAAAAAGCTCGAGAATTTCTGGTTCATCATACGCTCACTTGAGGTCTGGTGACTCGAAGCTACCAAATATAGTGGTATTGGTGCTTAAACCACTGTACAGAATCGGTTTTTCTTGGAATAATAGCGGTGTGCGAACTTCTCGGTTTCTTGGCGCTTTTGGGGTGGCTGTGATGCTCTTATTTTTGGGGCTTTCGATTGGCTTAGCCCAACTTAATGGCGTAGGAACACCACGCATTGCCGCCCATGAACAGGGTAGTTTTACTCGAGTGGTCTTGGATGCCCCAACCAAACCAAAATTTAGTGTGGTTGCCAACGGTAAAACCTTTCAAATGACGATTACTCCCGCCAAAGCAGTCAATGGCACGGGCAGTTCTGACACACCCGAATTAGCATTTTGGGAATTAAAAACCTCCAACCAAAGTGTGATTTTAACCTTACGCACCACTTTTGATTTAAGTAAAAGTAAGGGCTGGAAAGCCTTTACCCTAGACCCAACTGGCGACCAGCCTAACCGCATTGTGATTGACCTTGGTAAGCAGTTAGGCGTGGTGGCAGCAACCAGCGCACCAACAAAACCCTTAGTCAGTAAGCCCAAAACGCCAGTCAAACCAAAATTTACTGTGGTGCTAGACCCCGGTCACGGCGGCATAGACCCCGGGATGGTTGGCTATGTGACCGAAGAAAAGGTGACGCTCAGTCTTGGCTTAAAAGTACGGGCAATTCTCGAGAGTAACGGTGTATCTGTAATCATGACCCGTACTGGAGATTATGCTTGGCAAGGCAGCAATGGTTGTGATAAACGCTGCGATTTAGATGCAAGGGCGAATATGGGCAGCAGTGACCGCAATGCCTTTGTCAGTATTCATGTCAATAGCGCTGATGCAAGGGCGCAGGGCATATCTACTTACCTTTTTGGACAATCGCCCGATGCCGAAACCCTCGCCCAAGCCGAACGCGAAAACGGTGGTGGTAGCACTGGTAAAGCCTTGACTCGAGCCGCCAGAAACGCCGCTCAGGATTTACTGAACGATCAATTGGCACAACTCAATGTCAGGTTCTCGAATCGGCTTGCCAGGCTGGTGCAAAATAACATCATCAGTGCGACGGGCGCGTATAACCAAGGGGTCAAGCAAGCCGAGTTTTGGGTGATTAAAAAGCCAAGAATTCCAAGTATTTTAATCGAAACGGGCTTTGGCACACACCCAGTCGAAGGCAAAAACTTAGGGACAAACTGGTATCAACAAAAATTAGCCTCGGGAATTGCCAAAGGCATCCTCAGTTTCTTAAACGCCAATTAAGTTATGTACGGCAAGAAATTTGACCCTAAGCCGATGTCTGCCCAAGATGCTTTGCAGTACGCGATTCGAGCGTTGTCGGCTCGGGCATTGACCGAGTATGAACTCGAGAAGAAATTAAAACTGCGTAAAACCAGTAGCGAAATTATCACGAATATCATTACTCGTTTACGCGAACTTGGTTTTTTGAACGACACCGCCATTGCCAAACGCACCAACGAAGACGCTGCCCTTGGCAAATTTGGGGTACAACGCAAACTCAGTAAAAGGGGCATCCATAAACACGTGATTGAAGATACGCTAAGCACAAGGGACGCTGACACCGACTTAGAAGCTGCCATTGCGCTACTCGAGAAGTACCAAAATCGTTTTACGGGCGAACGCGCAGAAGCCAAAGCGATAGCATTTTTAATGCGCCGTGGTTTTGCGTATGGGACGATTCAGAGGGCTTTGAGAGAAGAAGGCGAAAGACAGGAAGGCGAAAGGCAAAAGGCAAAAGGCGAAGGGTGGGACGAAGAAAGCGAAAGTTAAAAGGCGAAAGGCGAAAGGCGAAAAAGCAGGCGAAGGGCGAAGGTAAAAAAGTTTTTACTTTTGCCCTTTAACCTTTGCCCTTTGCCCTTTGCCTTTTCTCTTAAGCCTGTGGTTGCAAGGCTCGAGATAGTTCTTCGTATAAAAGTTGGTCTAGTGACTCGAGTTCTTCATCTAAGACACCTTCAGC
>JAYWHB010000488.1:0-3070 GCA_043777915.1 Deinococcales bacterium | reverse complement strand
TTGACTCGAGCAGCTTTTTAGGGTATAATTCTGTGCTGAACGAAATGCGTTAAGCCGATACACGAGAAACTCCACGAAAAGAGGAAATCAATGTCAGAAAATACAAATCCGCTTGAGAACAACGACGACTTTAAGAATTTGCAGCCAATCGAGGAGATCGTTGAGAGCGCACCTTTAACGGAAGCCGAACGGCAAGAAGGGGCTGATAATTACACCGCCGATAACATCAAGGTCTTAAAAGGGCTTGATGGTGTCCGCAAACGCCCGGGCATGTACTTACAAGGTGGTACAGGTATAGACGGGTTTCACCAGCTTTTATCGGAAATCATTGACAACGCCATAGACGAAGTTCAAGCTAAATTTGCCGATACTGTGACAGTCACGATTCACCAAGACGAATCCGTAACCATCACCGACAACGGACGTGGTTTCCCAGTGGATGCAATGGCTTCCGAAGGCGGTCGTCCAGCCGTTGAAGTGACTTTCACCGACTTGCACGCGGGTGGTAAATTCGATGATGGTGCGTATAAGGTCTCGGGTGGTTTGCACGGGGTTGGTGCAAAAGTGGTCAATGCTTTATCGCTTTTTTTGCGGGTGGATATTCGCAAAGGCAAAGACTTGTACCGCATCATGTTTGAAAGTGGTGTGTTGACCGAACCTCTGCATATTATTGGTACAAACGAGGCTGGGCGCAACGGCTCGAGTGTTAGTTTTAAACCCGACCCAGTGGTTTTTAAGGACATTGTACCGCATTGGGATTATGCGCGGATTCGGCGGCGTTTACGCGAATTGTCATTCTTGGTCGGTGGCACAAAAATTATCCTCACCGATGAGCGCGACGGACACCACAAAACCGAGACTTTCTTTGAAAAAGGTGGTGTCGCTGCTTATGCTCGCAGCCTTGTTGGGGACGATAAAATTCTCTATGAACCAGCCGTACTGCTCAGTGGTTCACACGACGAAATCAAGGTCGAAGTCGGCTTAATTCACAGCACTGGCTATACCCCGAATTTACTGGCTTATGCCAACATGATTACCAACCGTGACCACGGTACACACATGACTGGTTTTCGCACCGCTTACACCCGCATCCTGAATAAGTACCTGAAAGACAAAAATATCCTTAAACAAGGCGCAGTTGAGCCAATTGGCGATGACTGGCTCGAGGGCTTAAATGTGGTGGTCAGTGTGCAACTTGGCGACCCACAATTTGAATCGAATGCCAAAGTCAAACTCTTAAACCCAGAAGCGCAAATGGCAGTTAGCCGTGTCGTTTCTGATAAATTATCGGAATTTCTCGAGGCAAACCCTAAAGTCGGTAAGGTGATTGCCGAGAAAGCCGCCGATGCAGCCCGCGCGCGAGATGCGGCTCGTAAAGCTAAGGACTTGGTGCGCCGCCAGAACCCACTCGAGAACGATGACTTGCCGGGTAAATTATCCGATTGCCAAAGTTCTGACCCAGCCGAATCCGAATTGTTGCTGGTCGAAGGGAACTCGGCGGGTGGCACAGCCAAAGGCGCACGCGACAAGAAATTCCAAGCTGTACTGCCTTTACGCGGTAAGGTGCTAAACGTCGAAAAAGCCCAGATTACGCAAATCCTCAAGAACACCGAAATTCGCAGCATGATTGCCGCGATTGGCGCAGGTGTCCAAGGCACGGGCGACAATGCCCATTTTGACCTTGCCAATGTGCGCTATCACCGCATTGTGATTATGACCGATGCCGATGTGGACGGCAGTCACATCAGTGTGCTTTTAATGACTTTCTTCTATAGGTTCTTGCGCCCCATCATCGAAGCAGGGTACTTGTATATTGCCCAGCCACCCTTGTATAGATTATCAGTGGGACGCAAAGGCGAGTATATTTTCAACGAAGAAGCACTGAAAAAACGCTTGGAAGAACTGAATGATAAAACCAACATTTCAATCCAGCGCTACAAAGGGCTTGGGGAAATGAACGCCGAGCAACTTTGGGAAACCACGCTTGACCCAGCCACCCGCACCATGAAACTGGTGACAATTGTGGATGCACTCGAGGCAAACGAATGCTTTAAGGACTTGATGGGGCAAGAAGTCGCTCCACGAAGGGCTTTTATTGAAGAGAATGCAGTCTTTGCTAAAGTAGATATTTAAGTCCAATAAAAAGCGCACAGCCACAGGCTGTGCGCTTTTTTCATGGCTCGAGCCTAAGCGGGTTTGGCACTGTCTTCAACAATCGGGTGGTGTAATTCGACTGGCTTAGCTTTGTTGCGGGTGCTGGCGCGGATGTTGAGGAATTCAACCATCACCGAAAAGCCCATCGCAAAATACACATAGCCTTTGGGGATTTTGACTTCAAATGCCTCGGCAATCAGGGTAAAGCCAATTAAAAGTAAAAACGACAACGCCAGAATTTTGACGCTTGGGTGCTTATTGACAAAACCAAAAATTCCAGCCGAAGCAAAGAGCATAATTCCCACCGAAACCAGCACCGCAATCACCATCACGGGAACGATGGTGGTCATACCAACCGCCGTAATAACACTATCAATACTAAATACCAAATCAAGAATCAGCACTTGCCCAATCACTGCCGCAAAAGTTGGGGCGACTCGGCTCGAGACTTCGCCATGTTCACCCTCGAGTTTGTCATGGATTTCTTTGGTGGCTTTGTAGATTAAGAAAATGCCTCCAGCCAGTAAAATCAGGTCTTTACCAGAAATACCTTGTCCAAGAATATTAAATAAATCGGATTTAAGTTGCAGAATTAAAGAAATCGAAAATAAAAACAGAATTCGCATTCCACCAGCCACTAAAAGCCCTGTCTGTCTGGCTTTGGCTTGTTGCTCGAGCGGCAACTTACCCGCCAGAATACTGATAAAAATAACGTTGTCCACGCCGAGAACAATCTCGAGGGCAGTGAGGGTTAAAAGGGCAGTCCATGCGGCGGGGTCTTGAATCCATTCCATAAGTTAAGTATACACTGGGAGGCTGAATCATAATTGGCATTGTAAAGAATGAGATAATTGCATATGCAAATCAGTGTCATCACTCCAACCCATAACCGAATGGCACTGCTCGAGAAGTTGCT
>JAYWHB010000487.1:0-8519 GCA_043777915.1 Deinococcales bacterium | reverse complement strand
CTCGAGTTTTTTATTCAGTACGCAAACTCTGGATTAGGGTTTTCTTGATGTTAATTTTGCCCGACGAGATGATTTGAGCTTGAAGGTTAGTTCTAATGTTTGAAGATCTTCCTTTTCTGGTGGTTCAACCAATGTTGCTAATTCAATTCCAACAGCACTAGATGCTGCATAAAGTGTTAATAGTGTTGGATTAAATTTTCGTCCATCTCTGATTCCCTCTAGCCCTTGGTAAGTTCTTACGGGTAGTTGCGCGCGGTCAGCGGCTTCTTCTTGAGTCAAACCTGATTTTCGACGTGCTTTGCTAAGTCGCATTTGTACTACTTGTAAAAACCGCTGTACTTCCGAATCGGACATTTGTTAATCGTTTATAAAATATGACGTGAATACCACGACTCTCTTGACACGACATAAAAACGTAGCTATAGTCTATTTCTAGGGGATGCAAAATTCAAAATAATTTCAGGGCATACCCGAAAAGAGGCTATTATGAAAAAGAAGCTGCAAGTTCCCAAATTAGTTAAAGTCGGCTCTGTTGCAACTGTAGTTCTCAGTGGGAGATTCGGCAATATAGGTGACTCACAAGGTGGTCACAAGCGCGAAGTTGTTTTTCAAGATTGATGCAAAAATGACATAATGAATTAGGTCAGGCAGTTTATTATAGCTTGCCTGACTTATTACTTGGACGTGGTATTTTATTTTTATGGAAAATGCAAAACCAGAATTTTCTAATTTGCCGACAGATTTACGTTGGGCATTGACAAAATATCCTGCTATTACTATTGGTTGGTTTTTTGCCTCAGCCATACAATCTGGTGTCTTTTTTGCCTTTACATTACTGAGCGCAGTGACAGTAGATGAGCTTTTAGTCAAAGCAGATGTAAAGCAGTTGCCACACATTCTTTTACTTTATTTGGGAGCTTCTGTAGTTTCGGTTTTGGCTGCATTGGTTGTGAACCTCGCTCGAGGGAGCTTGGCGCTTAGAAGTGTTAATGATTGGCGTAGTCTATTGATTAAACGATTTGAAATACAATACGACCAGACACTTGTTGCTCCTCGAGAGCGAACGTTGGAATTAGCCCTTAGTGATGCCAATGAACAGCGTCAACAATGGGCTATTTGGCAGAAGAGTATCACTGCCTTTTTTAGCATTTTTATTGGAATTCTTATTGCTATTTCGCTCAATTGGAAACTTTTAGTTGTTACGGCTGTCTTTGCGCTTGTGAGTAGTGGGATTGCTTTTTTGTTCGCAAAAGCTGTTACTCGGCAATCTCAAAATTACTTTGGTGCTTTAGGAGTAGTTACCTCCAGCCTTGAGCGTCTACTCAGTCTATACAGCAGTTTAAGCCCTCTGGATTTACTTAAACGCTTTAGAAATCAGTATCAAAATAATCAAAAAAAAGTTATTAAAGCACAGGCTTTTTATAGTGGAATTAATACCTTAAACATTGAATCACAGATGATCTTGACGAGCTTGACAGGTATTCTAACTTATTTGGTTTTTATCAATGAAAGAAGTCAAAATACCTTGAGTATTGGTGTTGTCAGTGCTGCCGTTGGAATTATGACCGAACTTATTGTGGCAATGCGTGATCTTGCACAATCTATACCAGAAAGAAGCCAGTATGCTGGCTGCTTAGACCGAATGAAAGATTTTCTGAATGAACCTGTTCCTATTCCTGAAGTAAGAGGTGTACCATTTGAACTGCCATCTGGATTAACAATGGTAACAGGTATTACTGGGTCGGGAAAAACAACAAAATTAGTACAAACAGCCCTTCAAGCTTCAGATAGACAACAAGTTAGGATGCTTCCGCAACAAATAGAATATCCTGAAATTCAGGTAGCGCAAATCCTGTCAGAACTTCCCAAAGATTCTATTATTCTTGACTTACAAGGATTGATCTCAAATCAAGTGCTTCAACGTAATTTTAGTGAATTATCTGGGGGGGAACGCCAGTTGGTTGCATTAATGTGTGTATTAAGTGCTAAGCCAAAGATTTTATTATTGGATGAGAGTCTAAGCGCAATGAATCCTAGTTTGGCAACAAAAACAATCGAAATTATTAAACAACATCGGTCTGGTATGGTTACACTACTTATTACACATCAGCCGCATCTTCAACAGCTTGCAGATTCAATTGTTGAAGTAAATGCGATTCCATCAGGATAGAAGTAATACTCGAGTAATTTAAAAGTGAGTATCTAATGATTTTTATAAAAAAACCAGAAATTATGACCTCCATTGATGAAATTAGTAAAGATATTGCTTTTTTAGATGTTACTGGGAATTCTATTTTTAAGGGGAATGAAATAATTGCTGATATTTGGAAACTTTTACCTGCAAGTAGTAACGAACTGACTTTTTTGCTTTCAAGTCAATACGAAGCAGATGCCATGGAATTAGAAAATACTGTGCAGCAGGGTATAGGACTACTTATTTCTTATGATCTCATCACAGCACTTTAATTTTTTTCAAGCGATTGAATCAGCAATCATTTTATGGCGTGCATACTACTTGGTACAACGGAGCGGGGCAATGGAACTCGAGTCGTTTCTCAGTGTCGTTGCAGATAAGCACTTATCCAAATTTGAGATATTGCACCATATGCGTTTTTTGGCAGCTATTGCACCAGTTGATATAACCTGTTTGATGCGTAGTGCTGCTTTAACATATGCACTTCGCAAGGCTAATTACGATGCACACTTAATTATTGGAATTTCATGGCAACCATTCGCAAGTCATGCTTGGGTTGAAGTTGATGGACAGGCGTTCTCAGACTCTCTAAGAAACATTGCAGCTTATCAAAGGATGCAAGTTATACCCAAAGCATTTGATTAAGAACTCTTATGTTTAGAATACTAAAACCGCCCCAGTCTGGTCTTGAATTACACGAGCTTGAAACTCGAAATGGTACACTTTTCTTGATTGTTTTGAAAGGCACACCGCTTAGTTTAGAAAGTGAATTGTTGAACCTGTCACCCGAATCACTGCTACTAAGATTAGCCTATCAACTAGCTACATTCGCAGCCGCGATTGCGACCCCTAAAAAAGTTTGGCTTCGTAGTGACCCACATGGAGGACTTTGTTGGTATCGTTCATCAATACATCCAAATCTTTTGAGTATTGATATTGAAAGTCTTGGAGAAAAAGGCGGGATAAACAAAAAATACTTAGCTGGTTTTATTCATAGTGCAACTCTGAATCGTCCACAGCATAAAACAACCGCATGGAATGAAATTGAACGCTTTCCGCCTGGGGTGACATGGCTATTGACCACGCAAACAGTCAAAAAGTGTCAAGAGATACATTCGGTATCATTTAGTGACCCAGCAAAAATTGCTCATGCTCTTGAGAATTATTTTAAGCAAATTATGCCTGTTGGACCAAGTGGAATGCTTTTATCTGGAGGTTCTGATAGTACCTTATTGCTTAATTTAACAGCAGCCCAAGGTAATTACATAGAAGCATTGAATTATACTCATTCATCTGACCCAGTGGGGCGTGATGCTTTTGTCGCACAGAACGTTTGTGATAGATGGAGGTCTAAAGTTTGCTTGACTCAAGTCAATTTGGATAAGTCACCCTATTATAAGAATATGGTTTCTAATGCGTGTCACTTTACTGAACCTAGCATTGGCATTTATGTAGCGGAACAACAAATATGGAATGACAATTTTTTCATCGAGAAAAATATCCAGCAAGTAATTACAGGCGAAGGAGGTGATGCTTTTCATGGTGGTCTAGAGTATCTTTCCATGTTATATCGGCAATGGCATTGGGTTAGTTTATTCAAGGAACTTTGGCAACTCGCACAATGGGGAAATATTACTCGAAGTGACTATGTGGAAAAAGTACAGGTATTTCCGAATTGGTTATGTCTCAGACAAGCAAAGGTAAAGCCGTCCTTAGTACGAAAATACAACCCATTGCGTCATGATGCGTTTATGAATTTAACAAGTTCCAGCCCTATGCTCGAAACACAAATGGCGCTTAGTTATCGCCGTGGTTTAAGTTATCATCATCCCTTTCTTGGAGAAAAACCACTGGCATTAGCACTTGCATTACATCCCCGTTCCTTGTTAAAAAAATCAGGAGGCGATAGGGCATTCTACCGAAATCATTTGCTGCATTTATTGCCTTTAGAACTTCACGCAAGTATGCCGCCTAGTCATTGGAGTGGAGTAGATATTACAGGCTTTAAGAATCATTTTCACGAGATTGAACTTTTATTTAGTGACAGCCAACTTAATAAATTGGGCTGGATCGATCCCTATCTTTTTTTGAAGCATCTGGAGGTAGTGGCAAACAATAATAGTTTTCTTGGTGAACTAGAAAAACGCATACTTGTTGCGGAGGCTTGGTTGCAGGCGCATCAGTTCTAAAAGATATTCCCACTCGAGTTTTTTCTTGAGTGCGCTAAGCAAATTTAAGAACACAGTGAGGTTTAACGAGCCACCAGTTTTTCATACCAAGCAATATGGCAGGCAGTTTTAAAACCGCCCCAAAAGAGTAGAATAACCCCTATGACACGTCTTCTCGAGGTTCACCCAGACATCACCCAAGCCGCCACACTGCCCAGTTCTTTTTACAAAGACCCGAGTATATTCGAGTTGTCTAAAGAAAAAATCTTTGCGCGGTCTTGGCAATTTATTGGTGATACCGACGAGCTAAAAGCCCCCGGAAGTGTCAAACCAATCACGGTTCTCGAGGGTTGTTTGGATGAACCGATTTTACTGACTCGAGATTTTAACGATTCACTTCATGCACTCTCGAACGTCTGTACCCACCGTGGAATGCTGGTGGCAGAAACTGGTGGCGTGGAGCGTTTTTTGCGTTGTCGTTATCATGGGCGGCGTTTTGGGTTGGATGGTTGTTTCCACAGTATGCCCGAATTTGAAGCTGTCCAGAATTTCCCCACAGTCGCCGATAATTTACCGAAAATCGCTTTTGAAACATGGGATAAACTTGCCTTTGTCAACCTCAATCCAAGCGTGTCGCTCGAGACGATGCTTGCTCCAATTAAAGCCAGACTGGGCTGGTTGCCGTTGCGAGAATTTTATTTTGACCAAACCCGAGCGCGTGATTATTTGGTCAGGGCAAATTGGGCGCTGTACTGCGACAATTACCTTGAGGGATTTCATATCCCCTATATTCATGCCAGCTTAAACGCTGCTATAGATTACGGCAGTTACACCACCGAACAGTACGATTGGTGCAATTTGCAGCTTGGGGTTGCCAGCAGTGGCGAAAGCGTTTTTGACCTGCCACGCTCGAGTCCAGATTATGGGCAGAAAATAGCTGCTTATTACTACTGGGTATTTCCAAACATGATGCTAAATTTTTATCCGTGGGGACTCAGTATTAACGTTGTGCGCCCACTGGGTCATGACCGTTGTAAAGTCAGTTTTATACCCTATGTCTGGGATACAAGTAGACTCGAGTCTGGGGCTGGGGCGGGTTTAGACCGGGTTGAACGCGAAGATGAAGTGGTGGTTGAGGCGGTACAACGTGGAGTTCGCTCGAGATTTTATCACACTGGGCGGTTTAGTCCAGCCCGTGAAGCCTGCGTACATCATTTCCATAGTTTGCTGAGCGCTGCCTTGCAATCTTGAACCAACAAATGGTGTGCATTTCCTACATTGGCTTGTGTAAATCAAAGGGATTTACACAATTTTATACTGAGTCTACCTTCACTAGATTTTGTCTAAATCCTTATAAGCGTGTGCAGAGAACAAAAAAAGGCTTCAAACGTGATAGTGTTTTCTTAGAGGTTTAATCGGTTATTTGTAAGACTTAAGAAAGATAAAGTTTTCTAAACTCTCATAAGGAATAGCTATGAACTTAAAAACACTGACCTTATTGACGGCGCTCGGAATTGGATTTTCGGCGTGTAATACCTTAACCACCCAAACTTCGACTGTGCCAAGCTATGCCTACACTTTAACGGTTGACTTGCAAGATTTGGACAGCCAAGCCAGTTTAGAAGCAAAATATCAGGCTTCGGTAATTATTTTTGACCCACAAGAAGGGTATGCGGTGCTTGGTTTCGAGACTTCGCAGTTACAAACAGCACGAGCCAAATTGCAGTCATCAGAGGTTCTCGAGCCAAATGCCGGTGTCTTAGCAGTGGATCAAGTCACCACCAATGATGGCAGCCTTGGACTCTGGGCAGATGGCAGTTTAGGGCTTTGGGCAGACGGTAGCCTTGGTTTATGGGCGGATGGCAGTTTGGGACTCTGGGCAGACGGCAGTTTAGGACTTTGGGCAGATGGTCAATTTGCGCCAATTCCAGCCAATACCAACAACTGGAAAAGCATCAAACTTCAAGAAGGTCAAACTCGTGCGCCAAAACTTGGTAAGGCTATTAAAATTGCAGTAATTGATAGCGGTATTGACTTAAATCATCCAGCCTTTAAGCGCTCTTTGGTTGACACTTCGCAAATGCGTGATTATGTGGATGGCGATAATATCCCCGATGATACCGTCAACGGACATGGAACAGCCGTGGCTGCGATTGCTTTACAAATAGCGCCTGGTGCAACCATTTTGCCACTGCGAGTGATTGGCACTGATGGTACGGGCGACGCTGATAAATTGGCGAGAGCCATCAATTACGCTGTCTCGAGCGGGGCAAATGTGATTAACATTAGCCTGAGTGTTACTGGTATTTCTGAGCCAGTCAAACGGGCGATTCAAGCCGCAGGCAATAGAAAAATCGCGGTGTTCTTATCGGCTGGCAATTTTAATACGGCTCTAAATTTCCCAGCCACCATAGCCGATACCCGTTACAGTGTCATCAGTGTCGGTAGTGTGGATGCAAGTGGGGTGAAATCAAATTTCTCAAATCATGGTGCAAACCTTGAATTAAGCGCACCGGGTCAAGGAATTATCACTGCTTTTCCGGGAAACCGCAGTGTGGCGGCTTCTGGAACTTCAATGGCAACGGCTGTGGCAAGCGGTGCGGCGGCTTTGGCATTCGGCGAAGGCGCAGAGCGATTGGCATTTACCTCAGATACGATTGCACGTCAAACATGGATGACAGCCGATTCAAGTATTTACCAATTACCCCAAAATAGCAGTTTTGCCTTTCATGCGCCAAATAATCAGGGTTATCACGGAACACTTGGCTATAAAGGGCGACTTAACCTAGATAGTTATCTCAAGACTGTTCTGAAATGACCATGACCCAGACTGCCTTTTCAACTTCGCTACCTGAAGTACAAGTCTGGCTTGAAGCAGCCTTAAAGCCACTTGAACGCAGTCAGGCTCGAGTGGCACTGGGTTCGTGGTTTACAGAAACAAAAAATAATCCTGTGGCTCGAGCTTTAATCCTTGAAAAACTAGGTTTGTTAGAACGTCAACAAGGCGAATTGCGTTTGGCTCGAGGCATTTTGTACCGCTCTGCTTTGGCGTACAATTCTTTAGCCGAATCTGCTCTGGCGTTTCAATCTTTATTGCAAGTGGCGCAACTTGAACGGCAGCTTGGGCGTTTTGAGGAAGCCAAAAAGCATTTTCTTGAAGTTTTAGCCTATGCCAAGCAGGACAATCAAATTAAACTGGAAATCGAAGCCCGTTCTGGGATTGCCAGCGTTGAGTTACAACTGGGGCATTACACCGAAAGTTTAACAGCGCTGCAACAAACCTTAGAATTGCAACGAACCCTTGGTGACAATAAGCAATTGACCAAGACCCTGACCAACACTGGTTTAACCTATATAAAATTGGGCGAGTATGAAATGGCATTGCGTTATTTATTTGACGCGCATTCGCTGCTAAAAACAATAGATGACAGCAAACTCGAGATTACCAATTTGGTCAATATCGGTTTGGCATTTGAACATTTAGAGGACTTACAAAACGCCCAAGAGTATTATTTAAGGGCATTAGAAACGGCGCGAAGTTTAGGCGACCCGGTTATTCTTTGTGTCAATATCTTAAATCTCGGGCAGTTGGATCGCAAATCGGCTGACTTTGTACGCGCTCAAGAACGTTTTTCAGAAGCCCTGATGTACGCCAAAGAATCGGGTTTTCAGCAGGGGCAAATGGCAGCCCTTGATGGTTTAGGACAGGTTTTTAGGCAACTGAGCCAATTCCAAAAAGCGATTAAGCAGCATATGATTGTGCTTGAAATTGCCCGAAGTATTGGGGATCGTGAACAAGAACTCGAGGCATTGCTGCACTTAGGACGAGACCATTTTGAATTAAACTCGAATCAAGAAGCCTTAGAGTATTTGCACACTGCCCTAAGCGTGGCTGAAGAGGTTGGCAGTATCCGTGGGCAATTTGAAGCCCATGAGGTTTTATCCTCGGTTTATGAAGCTACCGATGAGGAAAAAACCGCCTTGATGCACCATCGGCGGTTTTATGCCCTGCGAAGCCGAACCTTTAATGAGGAACGCGATAAACAAACCCGTATCATCTCGGCTCGGTTTGATTTAGAACGCGCTCGCAATGAAGCAGAAGTTTACCGACTTCGCACCGTCACCGCCCAACAAGCCCGAACCGAAGCCGAAACCAA
>JAYWHB010000486.1:0-8557 GCA_043777915.1 Deinococcales bacterium | reverse complement strand
AACTCGAGGCTCACGAACGGGCTTCCGTCCAAGGCAGTGCTGAACTGATTGTTTGGATGTGTGCCGCAATTGGCGCACTCGGCGGCGGCTTAATTGTTGGTGCGTTTGGCTTCCCAGTCATTGGCTGGGTGGCGCTAGGCGTGGGCGCATTGCCGATGCTGGCAACATGGGTTTTGATGCGTCAGAACTAATTTTAAGAAAAATGGACTACAATCTAGTCATGCCAATGATTGAACTTTCTCAAGACAACCTAAGCCGCTTAGATGCGATTCGTCAAGCTCGAGGCATCAGTTTCAGGGCAAAACCACTAAAACAATTCGGGCAATCCATGATGTCTCTGAATCCAGCTATTTTGTGATGTACCGGTGGAACACGGCTGCTAAATTACTGCGCGAAAATAAAGTAAAACGTTTTGGCTTTATCACCAACAGCAGCAAGTAAACCTTTAACCGTCGAGTTCTCGAGGCACACCTTAGTGCCAAGAACCCCATCAATGTGCTAATTAGTAGCGACCACTGCCCCTAGGCTCGAGCCGTAGCGGTTTGCTTTTAACAGATTCACAATTGTCTCGAGTACCCAAGAACTCATTTATGCTATGTTCTGCTCGAGTGAGTACAAAATTTTTATGAAAAAACATGCCCTTGCCCATATCGCCCTTGTGGTGCGTGATTATGACCAAGCCATTGCTTTTTATACGCAAAAACTAGATTTTATACTGCTCGAGGATACCTACCAGCCCGAACAAGACAAACGCTGGGTGGTGGTTGCACCTGCCAACTCGAGTGGGGCGACGATTTTACTGGCTAAAGCCTCGAGTGCCGAGCAGGAGGCTTTTATTGGCAGTCAAGCGGGTGGTCGTGTATTTTTGTTCTTAGCCACCAATGACTTCTGGCGTGATTATAACGATTTTCTGGAAAAAGGTGTCGAGTTTATTCGTGAACCTCTGTTGCTCGAGTACGGTACAGTGGCGGTCTTTAAGGATTTATATGGCAATCTTTGGGATTTAATCGAGTATGCACCAGACCATCCGATGCGTTCTAGGTTGCTTTGATGGTTTCTATTTGGCTGCTGACTTGCTCGAGTCGTTTGGTATTGAGGCTTACGCCAATACCATAACCTTTGGGTACAGACATAAACCCATGTTCGGCTTCGAGGGCTTCTTCGGTAATATCTTCTTTGAAGTACCGACTGGCGCTGGATGTGTCGCCGGGTTTCGTAAAATTTGGTAGAGTAGAGAGGTGAATGTTGTGCGCTCTACCAATCCCGCTTTCGTGCATTCCACCGCACCAGACGGGTGCGCCAAAGGCGGCAGCGACATCGTGAACTCGCCGTGCTTCGAGATGTCCACCAACCCGTCCGACTTTAATGTTAATCACTTGCGCCGCCCCGATTTGTAGGGCTTTTCGGGTGTCCTGAGCCGATAAAATACTTTCGTCTAAACAAATTGGGGTGCTAAGTTCTTTTTGGATTTGTACATGGTCAAGTAAGTCATCAAAAGCCAGTGGTTGCTCAAGGTAATCAAGGTTGTACTGGTCAAGTTCACGCAGCACCACAAGGTCGCTTAAAGTGTAGGCACTGTTGGCATCCACGGTCAGGTGGGCTTCGGGAAAGGCTTGGCGTACTGCTTTGACCACAGCCAAGTCATGGTTTGGTTTAATTTTAAGTTTAATGCGTTTGTAGCCTTGCTCGAGGGCAATTTGGGTTTGTTCTAAAGTTTTGGCAACACTGCCAATACCGAGGCTCACACCAACTTCAACCTTGCGATTTTGTCCGCCAAGTAAAGTCCAGAGTGGTAATTCTAAAGACTTTGCCCAGCAATCCCAGAATGCCATTTCAAGCATCGCAAATGCCATTTTGTTGCCTCGCCAGATTTTCATTTCGTCGTGCAGGGCTTGCGGATTGGCAAATTCACGCCCTAAAACTTGGGGTAGGAGCGTGTCACGTAAAAACCCCAATGCACCAACAATCGTTTCTTCGCGGTACTCGGGCGCAGCATCCATCACACCTTCGGCGTACCCTTCTATACCATCAGCGTAAAGCGTTAAAAGTGGGAAAACCTTGTTGGTAATCACCGCATTAGAAAATTCAAAAGGATAAAGTAATGGCAAGCTAACCACACGAATTTCGACTTGCTCGAGTTTCATAAATCTCCTTCGGAGAGGCAAAAGGCGAAAGGCAAAGGGCAAAGGTTTAAGGATAAAGGGGAAGACTTGGACTATTTTTTCTTTCCTCTCTATTCAAACACATTAAATTCTTCGAGTAGTTGCTCGAGTTGCTGACGGCGGCTTGGCTCGGTGCGTTGGGCTGTGCCGATGACCAATAAATGCGCCAGACTCGAGATTAGTCCGGTTGCACCGTATTGGTTAATGGCTTGGCTGGGGACACGAATAATTTGGGTGGCGTGTGGTACGAGTGGTGAATTGCCATTATCGGTGATGAGTAATATTTTTGCGCCTCTGGATTTTAAGGCGGTGGCAATTTGCGTCGTGGCTTGGGCATAACGGCGGGTTGCAAAAACCAGCAGGGTGTCATTGGGTTTGGTCTCGAGCAGGATTTCGGGGCTGATGGTGCTTTTTGACTCGAGCAGGTGAACGCCGTTGCGAACCCCACTGAGGAGTTCATGGGTCAGGACGGCGTGTCCATAGTTGCTGCGTGAACCAAGTATCCAAATTTGCTCGGTTGTGGCAAGGGTTTCGCAAAAATTCTCGAGCAGGTCATCAGAAATTCGGCTGAGTTCTTCAAGATTTTGTTTTTCACGTGTCCAGTAGGTGGCAAAGAGTCCTTCTTTGCTGTCTGGAACACTTGGGGCTTGTTGTTCACGTAAGTCGCGGCGCATGGCGCGGCGCAGGTCTGGATAGCCTTCAAAACCAAGGCGTTGGGCAAATCGGGTGATGCTCGAGGCACTTAGCTCGAGTTGAATGGCGAGTTCTGTACCTGTTAAAAGTGGGGCTTCTTCGAGGTGTGCCAATAAATAAGTTGCGATTTGAGTGTCGGACGGTGAAAATTCTGAAATGTTATGGTCTATGCGTTCGCGTAAATTCATGGGTTGACCTCGAGAAAGGTATTCTAAGGGCTTTTGAGTTAAAAACTTGCAAAACAAATTGCAAGCTGCTAGGCTAATCTAGCAAGATAAATTGCAAAATTGCAAGGTGAACACCAACAGACTGGCTGTTGTGGTTCGTTGTCAAAGGGATTAAGGAGAACTATGAAAAAACGTTTGGGTGCAGCCGCCGCGCTGCTCGGTTTGGGCTTACTGGCAGGGGTGACGGCTCAAAATTCTCGCTCGAGTACCCTGATTTACGGCGGAGATTTTTCTGGTTTAATCACCATAGACCCCGGCATGAGTTACGAATACGCAGGTAGTTTAGTGACCAACAACTTATACGAAACACTGGTCAAATTTGAAGGCACAGATTTAAGCACCTTAAAACCAAGTATTGCCGTGCGTTGGGTTACAAAGGATATGGGTGATGCTTGGAAAGTCACTTTTAATTTGCGAAATCAAAAGTTTGCTTCGGGTAATTCAGTCACCGCCGACGATGTGGTTTACAGCTTTGACCGAGCCATTGCCCTAAAAGGACCCGGTTCGTTTTTGTTTACCAGTGTTGCCAACATGAAAGTCGGTAGCACCAAAGCCATTAACAAAAGCACTGTCGAAGTGACCTTACCAAAAACCGCCAGTCCAGCCGCTTTTTTGAATTTGCTGACCTTTAACATCGGTGCAATTATAGACAGTGCAATTGTCAAGACCAAAGTCGAGAATAACGATTACGGGTCAGCTTGGTTAAAACGCAATTCGGCAGGTTCAGGACCGTTTATCCTCAATCGTTGGGATCAAAACCAAAGTGTGGTCTTGGATGCCAATAAAAACTCGAGACTGATGCCGAAGTTATCCCGCGTTATTTTGCGTGAAATGAAAGAAGCCAATACTCAAAAAATCGCCCTCGAGAGCGAAGAAATAGACATTGCCGATAATTTAACGCCTGATATGATTAAACAAAAAGCCACCGACGCAAAATTTAATGTCTACAAAGCCGACAGCTTAAATTTGCAGTACATTGGAATGAGCGCCGCCGAGACCAGCCCATTTAAGGATGCTAGGGTTCGCCAAGCCGTGCGTTATGCGCTTGACCAAGATGGGATTATTAAGAGTCTCGCGGGTGGCAATGCTAAAAAAGTCCAAACCATTATCCCAGCCGGTTTATTTGGTTTTAATCCTGCCACACCGTATAACTTAAATACTGAAAAAGCCAAAGAACTCTTAAAAGCGGCGGGTCAACCCAATGGCTTTGAAGTGGATATGCTCACCCCACAAGGCGCGTGTTTAGCAGGAATTCCTTGTGCTGATTTAGCCGCTAAAATTCAATCCGATTTAGCCAAAATCAGTATTAAAATCAATATCAAACAACTTGTGGATTCCGAACTCTACCCGCTCTACCGCGCTCAGAAAGCCAATATGGTCTTGGTGGATTGGTCGCCAGACTTTCCGGATCCAGACGGCAATGCCACACCAATGTCAGATTTTGGTGCAAAAAGCCTTGCATGGCGCAATTCTTGGAATAATCCTACTGCTGGTAAACTCGCCCAACAAGCCGCCCTCGAGCCAAACCCAGCTAAACGGGCGGCTTTGTACAAGCAACTGACCGAACTTCAACTCGAGGATGGTCCTTTTGCGGTTCTATACCAACCAACAGTTTCAGTGACCCTCAATAAAGTTGTTAAAGGCTATGTCCGTAACGCCCAGAATCAAATTCGTTTTGAAAAAATCTCTAAATAAGTTTTTTTTGGACTCGAGAAGATAAACGGTTTTCTCGAGTCTTTCATTTTTTTTAAGAACACTGTGCAGAACAGATTTCCTCAAAGCTCAAAGCCCATCGCCCAAAGCCTTCCCTCTCGTCTCGAGTACGATTTACGTTATTTGCATAACACCTTCATTTTATGTTATAATCACCCGTTAAACTAACGGAGGTTTCACTTGTCAGAAGTTATCCCAGTCAATATCACCGATGAAGTCAAAGATTCATTCCTGACCTACGCCATGTCAACCATTGTCGAACGCGCTCTACCCGACGTGCGTGACGGCTTAAAACCAGTCCAGAGGCGCATTTTATATGCGATGCACTCGGACTTAAATTTGCTCTCGACCCGTAGGCACTCGAAAAGCGCTGGTGTGGTTGGCGAAGTGATTAAAAAATACCATCCGCACGGCGACATGCCAATTTATGAAGCGATGGTGCGCCTTGCCCAGTGGTGGAACTTACGGTACATGCTAGTAGACGGTCAGGGGAATTTCGGTTCTTTGGATGGCGACCCTGCCGCCGCTTACCGTTATACCGAAGCCCGTTTGACCAAAGCCGCCGAAGCCATGCTCGAGGACATCGAAAAAGAAACCGTCTCTTTTCGCCCAAATTTTGATGAATCGCACGAAGAACCAACCGTTCTACCCGCCGCTTTCCCGTACATGCTGGTCAATGGTGCAGTCGGCATTGCTGTCGGTATGGCGACCAATATCCCGCCGCATAACCTGACCGAAATCTGTAATGGTCTGCTCGAGATTATTAAAAACCCCGAAATTACTTTAGACGAATTGATGCAGTTTGTGACCGGACCGGATTTTCCAACTGGTGGCAGACTTGGCAAAAAAGGCATCCGCGAAGCCTATGCCACAGGGCAGGGCAGTATTCGTTTACGTGGTAAATCGCGTATCGAAGAAGTCAAGGGTCGTTCGCAAATTGTGATTACCGAAATTCCCTACCAAGTCAACAAAGAAAATTTTATTAAAACCATCAGCATGTGTTACCGCGAAGGCAAAATTCCAGACATTAGCGCCCTGCGTGACGAATCAGACCGCAAAGACCCCGTGCGGATTGTTCTCGAGTTAAAGCGTGGCACACTGCCCGATTTGGTCTTAAACCAGTTGTACAAGCACACCCAATTGCAAAGCAGCTTTAACATTATTAATTTAGCCATTGTCAACGGTGCGCCAAAGGTACTACCAATCAAAGATGCAATGGTGCATTACCTTGACCACCGTAAAGTCGTGGTCACAAAACGCACCGAGTACGACCTGAAAAAAGCCCGCGCCAGAACCCATATCTTAGAGGGTTTACTGATTGCGCTTGACAACATTGACGAAGTGATTCGTTTAATTCGGGCTGCCCAGAGTGGCGCAGAAGCCCGCGATGCCCTGATGGTGCGTTTTGCCTTATCAGAGCCGCAATCCCAAGCGATTCTCGATATGCGTTTACAAACTTTAACGGGTCTATCTCGAGACCGCTTAAACGATGAGTACCGCGAATTACTGACGGCGATTGGTTTTCTCGAGAGTATTCTTGGTGACACCACCATTTTATGGAACGAAATTGTCAAAGAAATCACCAATTTGCGTGACAAATTTGGCGACGAACGCCGCACCGTCATTACCGATTTGTCCGAAGACATCACCAAAGAAGACTTAATCGCGGTTGAGGACATGGTAATTACCGTCACCAAGGGCGGTTATATGAAACGCACCGCGCTCGAGGCATACCGTGTCCAAGCTCGGGCGGGACGTGGCGCGAACTCTGGCAAGTTACGCGACGAGGACTTAAACACCAATTTGCTGGTTGGTAGCACCCACGATTTCCTGCTGTTCTTTACCGATAAGGGACGGGTTTTCCGCGAAAAAATCTTTGATATTCCAGAAGCCGGACGCGATGCCAAAGGTGTGCATTTACGCAACATCCTGCCGCTTCGAGACGATGAAAGCGTAGCTGGAATTTTAGACCTCAAAGACTTTAGTGTGGCTGGCTCACTGATTTTTTGCACCAAGCAGGGCATCATTAAAAAGACCGAAATTGCTGATTATATCAATATCACTTCGGCGGGTCTGATTGCCATTAACTTACTCGAGAACGATCATTTAATCGAAGTGGCGGTAGTCAATACCAGTGAGCAAGTTGTTTTAGCCACCCGCGACGGACAGAGTATCCGCTTTAGTGAAGATGATGTTCGGGCGACAGGGCGAGCAACCCAAGGTGTGATTGGGATTCGCTTAAAAACCACCGATGTGGTGGTCAGCATGAGCATTGTACAACCCGACGACAACGGCGAATTACTGGCAGTTTCAGAAAATGGTTATGGCAAACGCACCCCAATTAACGAATACCCACTCCAAGGGCGCGGTGGACAAGGGGTCATCACCCTGAAAGTGACCGATAAAACCGGTCATTTGGTCAGTCTCGAGCGGGTTGGCGGCGACGAAGAATTGATGGTCTTAAGCGCCAACGGCGTAGCGATTCGGACTCGAGTCGAAGAAGTGTCTTCATACGGGCGCAGTAGCCAAGGGGTGAAAGTGATGCGAATTGAAGATAAAGATAAAGTCATTCGTGCCTTTGCAATTCGCCAAGAAGAGACACTGTAGAAAGGTTATAAACTTCACAAAAAAGCACTTCCAAGACACAACACTTGTCATTCTCACAGCATCTCGAGGGTAATTCTCATCAAGCTGGAATACCTTAATAAACGAAGGCATAGCCAAAAGCAAACGCCTCCATACATCCCTCCCCCAGCCCCCGAAAGGGGGCGCAATTATTGTGCTGGTAAAATAGCGCACCTTTTGTCTGGACAAAAGGTGCTACGCTACCGCCATGATTAGCATGACCGAATTTGGGGCAAACAAAGCCAAAGAAATTCTCGAGAAGAACAACAAATTAAATGCAGCCGTGCGTGTTTTTGTCAAAAGCGGTGGCTGTAGTGGCTACAGTTATGGCATGGCAATAGATGATCGCCAGCTTGACGGTGACACGATTTTTGAAAGCCACGGGGTCAATGTGGTGGTGGACAAAATGAGTTTGCCACTGCTCGAGGGCGCAACTGTGGATTATTTGGAAAACATGATGGGCGGCGGTTTTAGTGTGGTATCGAACCCAAATGCCACCAGTGGTTGTGGTTGCGGACATAGTTTCCGTACCGATGGCAAGGCAGCCGTTGAAGGGGAAGGCAGTGCTAGTTGTCATTAAGCGGCGAGATTTTAGAAGTATTGACGCTTCAAATTACCTGAGCTTCGGTTATTGTGTAGCATGAAACTTATACACAGTTCGTCAGACCTTTCTCGAGACCGAACACAGCGTTTGTTTCGCTTTCTTAGTGAATTTACCCAATTACTTAAAACTGTAACAAAGTAGGGTTATTAAAACTCGACTTCGGCATATAAATCAGCTAATTTGACACTGGTCTCGAGACACGGCGTTGCCAAAAAATCATCGCTCTCGAGAAAATCCACCACCCATTGGTCGTGTTCTCGGCGGTACACAGTCGCAAAAATTCGGTTCTGTTCGAGCAGGACATAGCGCTGAACGGTAGAAATTCGAGTGTACTCCTCGAGTTTTTCGCCTCGGTCGGTGCTGTCTGAATTTGGCGAAACCACCTCGAGCAGAAAACATGGCGAGTCTTCAATATACTTGTCCAGACGCGGCGTACAAACAATCATGATGTCTGGATAACGATACTTGGTGTTTCTAACCTTTGCTTTAATTATTTTGGTTAAAAATCGGCAGCCCTTGGCTCGAGCAATTGG
>JAYWHB010000485.1:0-3089 GCA_043777915.1 Deinococcales bacterium | reverse complement strand
TATTTTATGCAAAGTGCCACGCTTTTTGAAGTTGAAAAATTAGCTAAATTTCAACTCGAGGCAGCCCAATTTAGCCCCAAACAAGCCATGCAGTATGCCCTGCAAGGACTTGAGGTACTGGGTGCTTCACCCAAGGGTGGGCTTTTCCCACGCTAACCACAATAGCTAAAAAATTACCGCCGCTTGGAAAGCCATTAAGACTTCTGAAACGCTACACGAAGAGGCATTATTATTCGGTGGCACAATCGCATATTATCGTTTAAGTTCATTCAAATATCTTGTTTAATCGCGTCACTTGCTCGAGAATTACCAGATACAGGCTGGTCGGCACAATGCGGTCTTTGCCATTGGGCATTTTAAGTTCTACTTTGCCATCGGTGCGAAAATTCAATCCAAACGTCGGATGATGATAACCATAAGCAAAACCGCGTTTCTCCTGAGCTTCTGCCCATGCTTGCAGGGGGTTCTGACGACACAATGCAATAATTAAGCAATCCCATGCTCGAGCATCAAATGGTGTAATCAAGTAATTCTTGGGTTCAAAGATATTTGGTTTGTACTGCACTTCTATCTTCTCGAGTGGCATGAGCGCTTGAATCGCTTTTGTATTTTCTATGTCCCCTCGAGCTTCGACAATTCCTGCCAGAACAGCTAAAAACAAATCTTTGGGAATGGGTTGCTTGGTTCGTTGTGCATTGGTCATGGTCACTTCGTCACCGAGCATCATCACACCAGAATCATTCTCGAGCCGAATTTGTAAGCCGTAAGGCTGTGGTTTTAAGACCATCTTGAGCCAATCAGTCAGCCTTACCCAAGCAACAATAATCTCGAGCAGTGGCTTGTATTCTTCTATAATCTGATAATTGTTGGGATCATGAACTGATGGTTCAAATAATACGGTTGGGATACTCGAGTTGTCATCGCGCAAACTTGGTAAGCCATGAATAAACAGCAGTTGCTCGAGCATGTCCAAATACAAATCTTCAGGCAGGACTTGCTCGGCTGGCTCGAACTTCCCGTTAGCGGTTTTTATATACTTCCAAACGATGTTTCCATCTTCAAAGCATATTTCGCGCCGCCTGATTTCGTCTGGAGTATAGGCATAAGAATACATAGCGGCTTCTTCATCAATGTACTCAAAACTCGTTTTCAAAATGGCGAGTTCTCGGGTCTGCTCGAGGTTTTTGAGATACAAAGCAAGCCCTAAGCATGAATGTGCTTCTTTTGAAAAAGGCTCAATTTTATATTGTCCCACAGTGTAAATGTTCGGCTTATACTGCACTTGTATTGGCTCTATCGGTTTTGCTTCACGGATTTTTGTAGCTTCTTCAACATAGCCATTGCACTCGAGAACCCCAACCAGCACCCCCAAATAGACACGCTCGGGAATATGAAATTTGCGCCGAATAATTTTATGGGTCTGGTCGCGTCCTTCGGGGGCTTGTCCTTTGCGGTCGCGCCACTCCCAATACCAAATTCGTACTTGGTCGGCGCGGTCTGGGCGAGTTGGATACTCGAGACCATGCCCATAATCGGTGTTGGCGTACTCGCCTTTTTCTAGGGCAGCCTTGGCAATGGCAGGTAAATCCTTGTACGAAAAAATCACCCCAAGGGCTTGCTGGGCTTGCCGTGTTAAGGGATTCAACAGATAATTTTCTGCTGAGTGCTGTTGGGGCTTGAATAAAAGCTGAGGCACGCGAATGTATTTTAACTGATTGATTGAGTTATTTACTGGCTTATGCAAATGCCTATCACATCTTTCATTTGTGTTTTAACTCTGGCAATTCCTCAGCATTTTGCAAAATGTCGTTCCAAATGTATCCAGCCGCGCCTATCGCACAAGCATTTGTACCAAAAGCACATGGCTCGAGACGAATGGTTCTAAATTCATCGCCAAATAAGCGTTTGTGAATTTCTTTTTCGGCTGGCTCGATAACCGCGTGACTGAGTTGGGCAAATGTGCCGCCAACAATAATCAGTTTGGGGTCAAAGACATTGGCAAGGCTGCCCAAAAAAATCCCGAGGTACATGCCAGCTTTGTTGGTGATGCGTTGCACTGTTGGGTCTTGTTGCTCGAGTTTCTCGATAAAAGTTTGTATGCTAATGCTTTGTTTGGTTTCTTTTTGGTAACTGTCTAACAATGCCCATAAGCTAAATAAAGTCTCAGCGCAGCCTTGGTTGCCGCAAGAACAGCGTGTGCCGTTGGGCAGGACTGTCATGTGTCCGATTTCGCCAGCAAAACCGTGTCTGCCTCGGTAGAGCTTGTGTCCCAGAATTAAACCGCCGCCAATCCCAGTTTCAATATAGAGGTAGAGCAGGTCGGCACTTTGTTTGTGTTGTCCAAACATGTATTCGGCAAAAATAGCAAAATTTGCGTCGTTGTCTACCTGTAAATTTTTTATTTCGGGGATGCGTTCGGAAATCATCGTCTGTAAGGCAATCCGTTTCCAACCCAAATTGGGGGCGTGTTGTACCAGCCCTTGGCTGATGTCTACAGGACCTGGTACGCCTACCCCTAAACCTAGAATCGTGCGCTTCTCGAGACTTGGGTCTTGGCAGATGGCTTTAATCTTTTGTTCAAGATGGTCAAGCGCGTAAGAAACGTTGCGGTAATCACCATGACTTTGTTGTTGGGTAATGATTTTCCCGTAGGCATCTACCGCCACAAGGTTGATTTCACGCACCCTGATTTCTGCGCCGAGCATCACAAAATTTTGCGTATTTAAGCGCAGTGGAATGGTCGGTCTGCCCGGTGCGGTGGTGTTGTCGCTACTTCCACTGCTCAGCCAGCCGCTTTCTTCGAGTTCGGCAACACTTTGGGTAACGGTGCTTTTGGTAATGCCAATGTGTTCCGCCACGGCGCTTCTCGAGATACCCGGTTCTGCCCAGACAAGGCGCAAGGTGGAATTGCGGTTAAGGCGTTTTAACAAGTTTTTTTCTCCGGCGATGCCACGCATGGAACTCCTGAATCAAGAGGCTACTATTTTAATTAGTTCGTTGATTGAATTAAAGATACCTGATTATTTGTATTTCGGCAAGCCTCAAGCTCTAAATGCCAATTTTTGGTTTGTGCCAATTTTCTCGAGAGA
>JAYWHB010000484.1:0-3091 GCA_043777915.1 Deinococcales bacterium | reverse complement strand
AAGCTAGCGCATAACAAACCCGAACTTTCAGAACCCACCAACTAACAGTGCCAAAAGGACTTAAGAATATGTCACAATTAAAACCTGTTATTCTGGCTGGAGGAAGTGGCGAACGATTCTGGCCAATCTCGAGACAAGCCAAACCCAAACAATTCTTATCGCTCGACGGCACAGGGCAAACGTTACTGCAAGCAACCGTCAATCGGTTGTTGCCACTCTGCTCTGGCGTGGACGACATTTATATTGTCTGCAACGAAATGCACCGAGGCTTAATTTTAGAACAAATTCCAGACTTACCCTTAGAAAACTTAATTGCCGAACCACAAGCCAAAGACACTGCCGCCGCTATTTTACTAGCAACCCTACGCATTATTAAAATGCACGGGTCAGACACGATTATTGGGGTATTTCCATCAGACCACAACATTGGCAGCCAAATCGAATTCCAAAGCACCATCGAACACGCCCATGAACTCGCCCAAAACAACAACGCCATTGTCACCTTGGGAATCAAACCCACTTTCCCATCCACCGGATACGGTTACATTCTAAGTGGTACAGACCACAACCAGCATAGCAAAACGGTTCAAAGATTCGTCGAAAAACCAAACCTCGAGACTGCCGAAACATACCTTGAACGCGGCGGATACTACTGGAACGGCGGCATGTTTATTTACAAAGCCAGTGTCATGCAAAACGCCTTTGCTGAATATGCAGCAGATATACTGGAGGCGCTCGAGAACTGCAAAAACAACCGCGAGCTAAAAATTGCCTACCAAGACATCCGCAAAATCAGCATTGACTACGCCATTCTCGAGCCAAGCAGCTTAGCAAACGAAGTGCTGGTTGTACCCACCACCTTTTTATGGGATGACCTAGGTGATTGGAATGCACTGGCAAGACTACTCCAAGGTGATAACCCAAACCTCGAGATTGGCAGTCACTTGGGATTAGACACCTCTGGCGCAATACTGTACACCACCACAGGCGATGACTTAATCGTGACACTAGGATTAGAAGATGTTCTGATTGTACGAGACGGCAATGTGACCTTAGTGACCCATAAATCCAAAACACAAGAAATTAAACGACTTGTGCAAAAACTACGTGAAAAACCAGAATTACAAAAATTTATTTAAGTCCAAAATCCAATTGAACATACATCATTATGAAAAAACAAAAACCACAAAAACAAACAAAAATACAGCAAACGGCAACTTTGGAGACTCATATCCCAAATGAATTTGCGGATTTGTACCAAGGCGGTTTTGAAATTGCCAACGAGCAGTACATTGGCGGTTGGGTCAGCACAAAAGACAGCACCAACCAAGAACCGCAAAAAGTAGATATTTTTGTGGATGGCATTCTACAAAAAACGTTAGTAGCAAATATGTTTCGACAAGACTTACTCGAGGCTGGGATTTCCGAAGGAAAAGCTGGATTTAGCTTGTTAAGCCAAGAGTTAAACCTCACCAAAGCAGACAGCACCATTGGGGTATTTATCCATCAGACAACCCTCGAGCTACCAGGTAGTCCCCGAGTTCTTATTCAGACCAAAAAAACCCAATTACTTGGCAGGATAGACTTGTTTAATTCAACCCAAATCAGTGGTTGGGCAACCGACCAAGCTAAGCCAGATACACCCGTGATGATAGATATTTTCTGTAATGAAGAATTTATTTTATCCGTACAAGCATCCGACTACCGAGAAGACCTTAAGCAAGCTGGCATTGGCACAGGTTTTTATGGGTTTAGTATCCAAACACCACGCAGTTTTTTAACCAATAGCAGCAATGTAATTGAAATACGCTTTGGAAATACACAAATTGCATTATCCAACGGAGTTCATACAATCAAAGCACAAAGTACAGATTTCAAAGCAATTATTCATGAACTCGAAACAACCTTACAAAGTTGCGAACAAAACCTTGGCGAAGTCAGGCAAAGACTGCAAAAAGAACTCAGCAATTTTGGCGGTCATGGACAACAGAACAATGGTTTGAGTATCAACCCAATGGATTTGGACTACTCAGAGTATTACGACCAGAATTACTATGCCCAACAAAACCCAGACCTACAAAACTTAGATTACAATTTACTCAAGCACTACCTCGAGACTGGCTGGACAGAAGGACGCGACCCAAGCCCAATATTTTCCACAAGTTACTACTTATCCAAATACCCAGAAGTCAAAGAAGCAGGTATTAACCCACTGGTGCATTACATTTGCTTTGGACGATCTGAAGGCAGATCAACCTTCAACAAAAAATACAGCAAAGAACAAGAAGAACAATTTAGAATCCACCAAGAATTCATTGAAAGCATTTACCAAAGTAACGCCAAAAAAGACGACTATAACCTCGATTTTGTCCCCAAAGCCACCGATTCACTCGAGAACACAGCACTGCCCGTAAAAGTCATTGCTTTTTACTTACCCCAATACCACCCAATACCCGAAAACGACCAATGGTGGGGAGAAGGCTTTACCGAATGGACAAATGTGACCAAAGCTCACCCCCAATTTGTCGGACACCACCAACCACAACTACCCATTGACCTCGGGTTTTATGACCTACGCATACCAGAAGTGATGAAAAACCAAGTTAAACTAGCCAAGCAATACGGCATTCATGGTTTTTGTTTTCACCATTATTGGTTTGCAGGTAAACGATTACTCGAGACACCTGTTAGAAATTTACTCGCTGACCCAAGCATCAGCATCCCATTTTGTTATTGCTGGGCAAATGAAAACTGGACACGAACATGGGATGGCAGCGAAAACGAAATTCTGATTGCTCAACAACACTCCAAAGCCGACGACCTTGCCTTTATCAAAGACATAATCCCAGCCTTCCAAGACCCAAGATACATTCGGGTCAACAACCGACCCGTCTTAATTGTCTACCGCGTGACCTTATTACCAGACCCAAAAACCACGGTAGCAATCTGGAAAAAAGAATGTGCCAAACACAACATACCAGCACCTTACTTAATTGTCGCCAAAACGTTCACCGTAACTGACCCCAAACCATACGGTTTTGATGCTGCCGTGGAATTCCCACCACATCAAATACCAGTCTCAGAAATTACC
>JAYWHB010000483.1:0-3093 GCA_043777915.1 Deinococcales bacterium | reverse complement strand
TGCTTAAATCTACGGGGTCTTTGCCAAAATAGGCTTGGGCAGCCGCTCGAATGCCGTATAAATTACCACCCCAAAAAGAAGTATTTAAGTACAGGGTCAACACTTCTTCTTTGGTAAAAAAACGTTCGGCTTGTACCGAAAGCATGATTTCTTTGATTTTGCGCTCGGCACTGTCGTTGTTGTTCAGTAAAGTGGTGCGAATCATCTGTTGGGTGATGGTGCTACCACCCTGCTGATTATCCTTAATAAAAGTATTGTACAAACTCGCCGCAAAACGGCGTGGATTAAAGCCGTAATGGGTAAAAAAATCTTCATCCTCGGCAGAAATAATCGCGGCGACCACGGTTGCATCTATGTCGTTGAGTTTAACTGGGCGGCGGTCAATTCGTTCTTTACCAATGGTTGGCGCAAGCACCCCAACCAAGCTGCCATCGCGGGCAAAGACCTTGGTTGTCCCCTCGAGACGGTACTGGTCGAGTTCTGAAACGGGCGGCAATTCCCGCGCCCAACGCAAGAGTATGGTTGCACCTATCGCCACACCCGCGATAACGCCGACAAAAACAAAGGCAAAAAGTATTTTAAGAATGCGAAGAAAAACGCGCATGGGTTTATTTTAATATGCCCGAATGAGGACTGTTCTCATCCGCCCTGACAGGCTTGTGGAAGACCAATTTGACAGGCTGTGGATAGCCAAATACACTAAGACTGTACACACAGGTTAAATCGGCTCCGGCGAGGGCTGCACCCGAATTCCCATTTTTTCGGAGGCTAGACATGAATACACCCTCGGAGTCACCATGAGCCAACACATCACCCTTGGCATGAGCCAATACGCCACCCTCGAGCCGTCACCCTTAAGTGCCGTGCAACTCGAGCAGAATTTCCAAGAGATTCACTTGCCCTTAACCCCACGCGAAGCCGTGATTGAAGCCAACCGATGTTTATTTTGTTTTGATGCACCTTGTATTCACGCTTGCCCAACCCACATAGACATTCCTAGTTTTATTAAAAAAATCGCCACCGAAAACACCCGAGGCAGCGCCAGAGTCATCCTCGAGAGTAATTTTTTGGGCAGCACTTGTGCCAGAGTTTGCCCTGTCCAAGAACTCTGTGAAGGGGCGTGTGTGCTGGGCAGCGACCACAAACCCATCGAAATTGGACGTTTGCAACGCTATGCCACCGATTATGTGCTGACCCGCAAACTCGATTTATTTAAGCCCGGTAAACCCACGGGCAAAAAAATTGTGGTGATTGGCGCAGGTCCGGCTGGCTTAAGTTGCGCCGCAGAACTGGCAAAACTTGGGCATAAAGTCACAGTCCTCGAGAAAAAAGACTTGGCTGGTGGACTCAGCACTTACGGCATCGTGGTTTTTCGTGAACCGGTAGAAATTTCTTTAGCCGAAGTAGAAATGGTCAAGCGATTAGGCGTAGAAATTAAAACAGGCGTGACAGTTGGTGTGGATATTCAAATTTCAGACCTCGAGCGCGATTATGATGCGATTTTTATTGGTACAGGACTTGGTAATGTCCCCAAGCTCGGCATTTCAGGAGAAGACCTTGGCGGTGTTGTGGACGGCATAGACTTTATTGAACTGACCAAAACAAGCCCGTACTCGAGCATCCCCGTTGGAAAAAAAGTTGCCATTATTGGCGCTGGTAACACCGCCATAGACGCAGCCACCATCGCCAAGCGGCTCGGGGCGGCTCGAGTGATGCTTATCTACCGACGTAGCCAAGCCGAAATGACGGCTTATGATTTTGAATACGAGTTTGCCAAGCAAGAAGGCATCGAGTACCGTTTTTTGACTACACCCGTTGCGATTCATGGCGACGCAAACGGCGTTAAAAGTCTCGAGTGTGTGAGTATGCAGCTTGGCGAACCCGACGCAAGCGGCAGACCACGCCCAGAAATTGTGGCAAACAGCAACCATATGCTTGATGTTGACATGGTGATTAAAGCCATTGGACAGAACAAACAAACAAACCTGCCCCAAGAACTCGGACTCGAGACTAAGAACGGGTACATTGTCACCGACAAAGGCAACCACACCTCCAACCCTCGAGTTTTTGCTGGTGGTGACTGTGTGCGCTTAAAAGGTGATGCCAGCACCGTCATGGCAGTCCAAGATGGCAAAATCGCGGCGAAAAGCATCACTGCCATGCTCGAGCGGGCTGCAAACGCGAATGATTAACACACTCAAGGAGAATACAAAAATGCAACAAGGAAGCCCCTCATCCGGCTCGTTCCTCGCCACCTTCCCCCCGAGGGGAAGGAGTAGTGGGGAGTTGTTCGTCTGGGTTGGGGTAAAGCCCCTCTACCAACGGGAGAGGGGCAGGGGTGAGGGCTTGACGGATAGTGCTAAGTACCTTGGGCATCTCGAGCATGACTTGGGCATTGCGAAATCGGATGATTCTCAAGCCTCGAGCTTCGAGGTTTTGGGTTCGTTCAAAGTCGTAGGCTTGGGCTTCGGGGGTGTCGTGGCTCGAGCCGTCAAGTTCAATGATGAGTTGAGCTTCATGGCAGTAAAAATCGGGGCGGTATCGTCCGATGATTTTTTGTCGTACAAATTTGCTGTTCTCGAGTCTTCGGTCTCTCAGTTCGTTCCACAATCTCGCTTCGGCAACTGTAGGGTTCTTACGAGCTTCCCTTGCAAGCTCAATCAAGTAACTCGGCACGTTGATAACAATACACTACCAGTCCTTCTCCCAAGGGATAACCATAAATCGAGCGAAGCTCGTGGAAATGTAGGAAAAAAAATTCAGTGGTACAAGGTGGCGCGAAGCGCCGGATGAGGGACTAACTTATGGCTGACCTTTCGATAGATTTTTGTGGTATTAAATCGCCCAACCCGTTCTGGTTGGCTTCCGCACCGCCAACAAATTCTGGCGCTCAGATTCATAAGGCGTTTGAATACGGTTGGGGTGGCGCTGTTTGGAAAACCATTGGCTCACCTGTGCTAAACGTCAGTAACAGGTACGGGGCTTGGCATTATGGTGGGCAAAAAATGCTGGCGATTAACAATGTGGAACTGATTTCGGATCGTCCGATTGAGTTAAACCTAGCCGAAATTGCCGATGTCAAAAAACATTGGG
>JAYWHB010000482.1:0-3096 GCA_043777915.1 Deinococcales bacterium | reverse complement strand
ATGGCTGTACCAGATTCAGAGGCGTTTAGAATGCTGTGCATCACCTCGAGAACATGAAACGCCAGTTCGCCACTGGCTCGGTGAGGACGGTTCTCAAGAATTGCTTGTGCCATATCTGCCAGTCCGACTCCTCTCGAGTTTTCAAAGTAAGGGCGGTCTATGTTTAAGTCGTGCCAATTCCCATTGCCCCATTCGCCCAAACCATCGGAATGCCGTAGATGCCCGCTAAAATTATTCGGGTCATTGACCACCAACGCACCGCTCGAGCCATAAATTTCGATGTTCTTATTTGTGCCTTTGACGGCATCAAAGCTAATGGTCAGGGTCACTAGAACACCACCTTGATGCTCGAGTAAGGCTGTCACATGGGTTGGTACATGAACTGCAAAAGTATTGCCCGCTTTGTCGGCTCGAGTTGAACGGGTTTGGGCGGCAAAGGCTGATACACGCTTGACCGCACCAAATAAATGCACCATTGCCGTAATGTAATACGGACCCATGTCAAACAACGGACCCGCGCCTGCTTGGTAAAAAAAACTGGGATTCGGATGCCACATATCTGGTCCTGTGGCAACCATATGCAGACTCGCTCCGACTGGTTGCCCAATTCCACCCGCATCTATAAAAGCCCGTGCCGTTTGTAAACCCGCCCCTAAAAAAGTATCTGGGGCGCAACCAATTCTTAAGTTCTTGGCTTTGGCAATTGTGAGCATTTGCTCCGCTTCTTCTAAAAAAGTCGCAAGCGGCTTTTCATTGTAAATATGCTTAGCAGCTTCTAAGGCTTTAAGGGCAATTTCGCCATGTGCGGCTGGAATGGTCAGGTTCAAAATGGCATCTGCGTCCGAACTAAAAACATCCTCGAGCGGCAAGGCATTGACACCGTACTTGGCAGCTTGGGCTTCTGCTCGTGAGAAATCCAAATCCGAAACATATGCGATTTCAAAGGACTTAAAAAGTGCGGCATTCTCGAGGTAGATACTTGAGATATTGCCACAACCAATAATAGCGATTTTCATAAGGTACAGCATAACAAAGTCTTAGAACGCAATGCCAATGTTGTTACTTGAAGTCTGCACCGAGAGCAAAATCACTCGGTTTTAAGCCCAATTCTGGAAATTCTGGAGGTATATCATCAAAAAGCCAGCGTTCTTGTAAAACTCGGGCTGCTTGACCTGCGGTACTCTGCACATGCTCGAGCCAATCTGCTTAAGTCTTGGCTTGCCATCGCTTCGATGGTGGTTATCCCAGTCACTGTTTTTTTATCACTCGAGAAGCGCAAATCAATTTGATAATCGAGTGCGTCATAACCACCATTGCCCATAAAAGCATAAATTGGGTCGTTTAGACTCTCCGACCCTGCGCTTTGCGCCCAAGCCAGATTAGACATCAGCAACACCAAGACAAATAGTTTCTTTGAATAAGCAAGTAATGAGTTCATAGGCAGTGATTATAGGTCTTTACCTTGAAAATGAAACCCTTCCCCAAATAATCCCATAGAGTATTTCTAAACCCCAAGAAACCAGTACACTAAACGCATGGAAACTCGAGTGCTGGGGCGTTCTGGCTTGGATGTCGGGGACATGGGCTTAGGCTGCTGGGCAATTGGCGGGGCATTCTGGGACCGAGGCGGCTACATGGGTTACGGCGATGTGGATGATGCCGAATCAGTGCGTGCTTTGCACCACGCCCTCGAGTTGGGGATTCGATTCTTTGATGTGGCTGGAGTTTACGGTTGTGGTCACGCCGAAACCCTGCTTGGGCAAGTGCTGCATAAAACTCGAGCCGAAGTGATGATTGCCGCCAAATTTGGCTACACATTCACCGATAATCCCCCCGAAGTCACAGGCACAGACATCACCCCAAAAGGAATCCGGTACGCCCTCGAGCAGAGCCTAAAACGCCTGAAACGCGAAAAAATAGACATTTATCAACTGCATTTGTTTGAACTGCCGCTTATAGAAGCCCTCGAAGTGGCTGGGACTTTGGATGACTTGGTGCAAGAAGGTCTGATTGGCACGTATTCTTGGTGCAATGAACAACCTGAATCCTTAAGCGCTTTTGCTCGAGATACCAATGCCAGTGTTGTACCAATCCTGCTGAATGTTCTGGAGGGCAACCGTGAACTACCAAGTCTGTGCGCTGACCTAAATTTAGGGGTGATGGTGCGCCGACCACTAGGTATGGGCTTATTAACTGGAAAACTCCAAGCGGGGCATCAGTTTGCAACCAACGACATGCGAACCCGTTTCAAATGGAATCTTGAGACTGGCAAACAAGCGGCGCAACTAGGGCAACTCGAGAAGATCAAAGAATTACTCTGCACAGGTGGCAGGACTTTAGCCCAAGGTGCTTTGGCGTGGCTTTGGGCGTTTCACCCGAGCCTTGTGCCAATTCCGGGTTTTAAGACTGTTACCCAAGTCGAAGAAAACGTTTCAGCCATGCAGTTCGGGGTATTCCCGCCAGAAGTCATGCTCGAGATAGAAACCTTAATGAACCAGTGACCAAGTTCATTTGAAGCTCACCTGTCCTTGTTTTGGCATGTTAAACTCGTGTGCTGATATAGTGCTTAGGGGAAATTAAAAACCCCAACCGAGGGGCTAGGGTGTGCTGATATGGTGCGCCCGAGGGGATTCGAACCTCTGACCTTTGCCTCCGGAGGGCAACGCTCTATCCGACTGAGCTACGGGCGCGCTTGGCGAATCAAATCGCTTAAATAAGTAGTAGCACGCACCGAGGAGGAATGCAAGTGAACGATACACCCCGTAAACCCCGTTACGCCGCGCTCGAGACCCAAGAACCCGTCTCGAAGCGTACCTTAGTTTCTCGTGTTGTGCTTGGCGTGGTGGCTGTGGCGCTTCTGGCTGGTATGGTGATTCAGTTCACCCCAAACCTAGGCGGTGGACTTGGCGGACAACAATCAAACGGTAAAACCGTCATGACCGTCAATGGTTTACCCGTCTTTGAACGCGATTTAGAGCGCAACCGAGGCGGCTCTCAGCTTTTTAGTCTTGGTTTAGATGGTGTGATTGGCGAAGACTTAAAAAACCAATTGATGAGCCAAACCGTGCTTTTTAAGGCTGCCGAAGCTGACTCGAG
>JAYWHB010000481.1:0-8587 GCA_043777915.1 Deinococcales bacterium | reverse complement strand
ATAAACCCCGAATCTAGCAAGCCTCCCAAAAAAGAGGAATCACTTGCCGTCATATCGCTATACCAACACACAGTAAAACGTTGGTAACAGCAATCTCCCTAGAAAAGAGGTAGCCGTGCTATACACTTTTTCATCCCTCCAACCCCTTGTATTTAGACTCAAGTCTAACAAAGGTCAATCATGACCCCCGCCCCAAATACCCCCGAATGGCAATCCATGCTCGAGCAACTCAAAGCCCATCACCTCGAGCGCCAAAAAGCCGATAAAGCCTACCAAGCCCAACTCAAACAAGCCCCCCTCTTTACCCTACCCACTCGCCTTAACCCAGAAGCCCTCAACCGAATCAAAGCCAACCTAAATCCAGACCTCCCAGACGAAGAAGAACCCATCAAGGCAGTGCAGCAAAGACTGACTATCTTTCCAAGCATCGAACGCCGTGACCTTCGCCCAGACCTGACCGCCAGCGTGGATAAATTCTCCCAAGCATGGTCGGTGGCTCGAGGTCATGCCTTAGCCCAGTACACCCAGTATTACCAAGACCTAGGCTGCCTCTTTGAACTGGCTGTCCTGCTCCGAACCGTTACCTTAATGTGGAATCCTAAAGCCGCCAGCCAAGCCACCCTCTGCGGAGTTCTCCCCTTTAACGTGGCTGCTTACTGCTGTGGTTGGTCTCGAGAACACGCTTACCGCTTAATCCGCACCAAACCAGAAGGACAATTCTTCAAACGCCTGATCGGATGTGAAGCATGGGTCTCTGATTACTGGATAGGCGCATCAGGCGCAACCGACTCCGAAGCCGCTCGAGCCACCGGAGGCACAATCTACACCACCCGAACTACCCCAATGCCCACCGGACAATCCCCACGCCCTCGCTCCTACGATTTCAAACGCACATGGCGAGATATGCACCTCGATGTTGAAGCTGGTAGAACCGCCAGCCTCCTCCTCGAGCAAGCCAAAACCAACCAAGCCAAACAACGTGATACAGCTACAGATGACCAAATGTCACATACAAAGCGGAACAAAGACAATATGTTGTTCATAATGCTCATAAAGAATTTCTTCTATTTATCGTTACCCGCTTTTACTACTGAAAAGATCGTTGTTAATGTATGTGACCTCGAGTCTTTGAACGCTGTCTCTGACGCATTAGAATCACCTATTCCAACACGGTATCAGGGGCGTGTTTCTTGGGTCAATAGAATAGCAAATCAGATTTCACAAGCCCTCAACGACCATCATTCTCGAGATGGTTGGTTAGCTGTGGCTTGGACAGCCGCTAAAGCCATTGTCTACCACGGAATAGATGCTCAAAAGTTACTGATGGAAGCATTGGTGGCAACAATGGCACAACAAGCTGAGAGTGGCAAGGTTCGGAACATGGGCGCATACGCCAGAAAGCTCTTAAATGACTCGGACTGGCAGAAGCTCGAGGCGATCACCAAGGATTTACACCTAGGCAAGCCAGCAATGGCATAAAAATTGATACCCAGCAAGACCGTAGCGGCTCGAGTGGCTTTTGTCATTCTCGAGCGTTTTTTATTGAACATATTAAGGGTGTGTGACATTAGCTAAAAACAGAATAGAATTTTAGAGATTATGATAATAGCTAATGTCACACGGGTATATTCTGTTAATAAATAAAATATGGCTTTTGAACGAACGCTGTAGGCTTCGTGCTGGCGGCTCGAGCAAATCTCAAGGGTTCTTAGGCTCAAGGTAGCGAAGGTCGAAATTTCGGCAGAGTAATTAAATCAACCTGTGATTGAAATAGAACTGCTTACTTTACTTTTATCTGTAGTCAAGCATAATCTAAAAACGAAAAGTATACATAGGATTGAATTTAAGCTGTTATAAACAACTTGGTAAGCTCGACTTCCCTAAAAACCAAAAGTGACGTTAGTAGCTTGGAATACTAAGCCGATTTTGGCAATTTACTCTCTCGGGTGGTACTCATCACAACCCCAACCACCCTTTAACCTTACCCAGCGCCCCACTTTTCTCTTGTTCCTTTGGCTTCTCGGCTCGAGGAACATTGTTTTTATGTGCTTGGTACTTCGGCGGTTCGCGCCCTTCGCGTAGCGCTCCTAAGAACTGCTCGAGGCTCGAGCCTGTTATTCGTGGTGTTTTCGGACTTAAATACACCCGCTCAAGTAGTCCCTCAGCTATCCGCCGGTGAACCGTATCCCTCGAGACTCCAAGCCGTTCGCCAACCTCGAGAATGGTCAGTAACCGCTCATTGGTCGGAATGGTCATTTCTGCTTTTTTACTACCCATGTCAATACTGTACATAATCTTGCGGCACTTTGCGGCATCATCTCTCAATTAAGGAAAGATAGGTTTTGCTGCTAAACCTTGGTATTTACAGTCTAATACTTGTATTTATAGTCCAATTCTAAAACCATGCCAATAATAAAAGCTGCCGATTTCGCGTATCTAAGCCGTATAGAACAGCGCTTAGCCGTATAGGACAGGCGCTTAAAACCAGTTCTCTAAATAGATATTTATGGTACAATAATAAAAATCGGGATTGACGGCTAACCACCACGGTCATAAGAAGGGGTATAAGGATGATCAACAGCACCAACGAAATCGAAAAGCGTTTTCATTATTTTCTCGAGAAAGAAAAAGGCAGGTCAGCCAATACGGTCAGTGCCTACATGATTGACATTCGTTTATTTAGAGAATTCCTCGACACCACCCAGAACCCACCGACATGGATTGAAATTACCGATAACCACATTCGGGACTTTATGATCCATAAAGATGCCATCAGCCCAACCCGAAGACACCGCATCATCTCGAGTCTAAAAGCATGGTTTTCTTTCCTGATAACAGTGCAGCGCTTTAGCATGACCGACCCAACACTAGGGATTCAAAAACCTAAAATCCCAGAGCGCTTACCGCGTTACCTCGAGTCACATGAACTGGCAAGGCTACTTGATGCGGCTTGGAAACACTCGAGACAAACCGAGCGACTTAGGAATTGGGCATTGTGTGCAGTCTTATACGGCACGGGATTACGCATCTCAGAGAATTTAAGCCTAACGCTCGAAGTCGGAAAAAGCCTTCGTTACCAAGACGGCGAAGTTGTGGCAGTGCAAGTTATCGGCAAAGGCAACAAAGAGCGGGTTGTGCCACTATCCACCACCGCCCAACGTGCTTTAACCCAATGGCTGACTTTTCGTAAGAAATACGGCGCACTAGGCACAGCCGCCGTTTGGGTGAATACCTCCGGGCGGAGTGCCGGCAAACCCTTATCGGTACGTGCAGCCGATAAGATTATTCGTAAAGCGGCTCGAGATGCAGGACTGGGAACACTCAGCGCTCACAAACTCAGGCATAGCTTTGCAATGGGACTTCGTAACAATGGGCGACAACTTGATGAAATCCAGCAGTTCTTAGGACATAAGAGTGTAGCAACCACCCAGATTTATGCTCGAGCCTCAGAACAGATTCTTAAAGAAGCGATTACTTATTTGCCAGATATTTTGGATATTTCACGGCAATAAAAAACGCGCCCTTCAAGGCGCTGATAGATTCAATATAACCCAGTATGCAGAAGTTGTCAAATCTATGCACTCGAGTGCGTTCAGAACGGAGTATTTATGCCTCACAGATACAGCCGAACCACAGTCAACGGCTCAGAAACCAAGTACATTCATCGGTTAATAGCCCAAGAAAAGATTGGGCGGGAACTCGAGGGCGGAGAAGTAGTGCATCACAAGGACGGGGACAGGTACAACAATGACCCCAGTAATCTCGAGGTGTTGGAAAGCCACAGTCTGCACATGCAGCTCGAGCATTTTGCACGGCGGTATGCAGGGCAAGAAGAGTTATTAGGGCTTGAATCAGGGAAAACCTCATAAACGAATTAATCAACTTGTGGCAAAAGTCCTTAGTTAAACGTATAGATGTATAGATATATAAATGAATCGTTTACTTGTAGGCGAAGAAAAAGAAGCTGTTCTAATCGAACTTATTGTAACAATGCTGCTGCAAAAACAAGTGGTTTTACCTGGTGTAACGACGATTAAACGTTTTGTTGGAAAGGCAAGAGAACGAGTACGAACTCGACTTCATAAGCAGATTCACCTTCGATTTATATTGAAAAAGCAGATTTCGCGATGACCCACAGAGAAGTCGGTTTTGCACCAAACTCATCGTTGAATAAGATGGCTGTCGTTATTACAAATGCGAAAAAACCAATAACACCAGCGATTTGCAATGACGACGTTTTCTGAATCTTTTGTTTTGCATTTACATCACAAATTTCGCCCGGACAGTATTGAGCTTTTTCTTTATAGAACATTGAATAAAATTTACACCCTAGACAAATTCCAAACGCAGATTCAAAGAATAAGAATATCAGGCACGTGTGACAAATAAAAAAATTAATGAAGCTATCTGAATTCACTACAACCAATAGAACGAATATGATTGATGATAAAACCAGACCGATTGTCCAGGCAAACTTTTTTTGGGCAGCCCCCACATATTCAGGTGTTTGATTGCTGACAATCAAACGCCCGATTACTAATAAAGGAGAATATTTAGGGCTAATAAAGATGCGTATGATGAAATCTGCAAGGAAGATCGTGTTGGCATACTTTAGCAGAAGATAATTATCATTAAATATAATCAGTATCCAAGACCAGAACATAACCAAATAGAGTATTCCTGCCGATGCCCTTATCTCCCGCTCGTTTAAGACAGGGATATTGTAACCTTCCACGGTTTCCCCAAATTGTTTTACTTTTTTCATTTTTCATGCCTTTCTCTATCATTGTGTTTTTACTTTTCAATTTTGGAGAGGTTGACTCTCAACCTCTCCAAAATTTTTGTTAGGTCTTATTGTTATGTTCCAATGCAACTTCTTTCGTTTTAACGAGCGCCACCCAAAAGCGATGTCAGCCCTGTCTACGGATAAGCTGTATTCCGGTGGCAACGAGCCAGATGACCCACATAAGTAAGCCCAGCGCCCCGATTAACACAAGTGGCGACCCATCCGCGATGGCGAGGCTTCCGGTTCCAGCTAAGATAAGCAAGCTTCCGCTCGCCACGCCTAACAGCCGCTGCCACGGTTGCGTCAAACCGCTGGCGTGAGTGGCTAACGCCGCACCGATGAAGGTCACCCCGAGCGCGGGCAGCGCGAGCGCGAAGGTCGCGGCATGGAGCTGCCACATCAGCTCGAAGGCGGGGTTCGGCTCGGTCAGACCATCCGCAGCGATTACGACTGCGATGTGCGTGGCAATAGTGAGGGCGAATAACGCCGATAGCGTCGCTCCGGCTGCTACCGCGAGCCGCGACCAGTCCGCTCCTGCCCCGCCACGGCGCTGCACAAGCCCGTGCAGCGCCGTGACAAACACCAAAAGCAGCAACATATTCATGGCTTCCAAACCCGAAGAGACAGCTAAAGCGCCTTTATTCTCGGCGTGGTAAGTGAGAACCTTACCAATAGGAGCGCTGTAATCAGGCGCTCCAGTGCCACCAAACACCACATTCTGAACAATCAATGACGTGGCGTAGGCGATTGCGACGATGCCGACGATTCGCGTCGTGGACACTCGATTCCCCGCAGCCACTGCTGGTGTCGCTGCCTCGCTTATTTGAGTTTCTTTGACCGCTGACTTGGTGTCTGTATTCACCTGCGCCACTTTCTGTAAATCGTTCATCGTTTTTCTCCTTTCGTCGCCAGCAGGCAAACAGTTTCGAGTGGTGCAAAACCTTGGGTGAGGGCGGGCATGCCAATGGTTAGACTGATTAAAGCAGCCGTAATCAACGTATTTTTCATGTGTTCTCCTTGGGTTTTCGAGTTTTTGGCTCGAGTATGTTTAGTTTGCATTGGGTAATACAAGGTTGATTCGGGGTTGTGTTAAGAATTTGTCAAGTTTTTCAAAAACTGATTTTCGCTTTTCCGTAAAGACTTTTTGGTTTCTTAAGGACAATCTTGTTCAAATCTTGAAATGACCTTTGAGTAATCTTGGCAAAAACACTTAGACTGCGTTTTATGAATTCAAATCCTTTAATTCTGATTGTCGAGGATGAACCTGACATTGCCGATTTGCTCGAGGCGTATTTGCGTCGCGATGGTTTTAGAACCGAACGGGCTGCGGATGGCTCGAGTGCCATGCGGTTACATTCGGTAGCGCGTCCCGATTTAGTGTTGCTGGATGTGAATATCCCTGAAATGGATGGTTTTGAGGTGCTACAAAAAATTCGTGGTCAGGCTCAAACACCAGTTATTATGGTTACGGCAATGGCGGAGGATTTGGATAAGTTACTCGGGCTTAAACTAGGCGCAGATGATTATGTGGTTAAGCCATTCTCACCACTCGAGGTGGTGGCTCGAGTCAAAGCTGTGCTGCGCCGTGTCGGAGCGCAAGCCAGTAATCAACCGCTTCGTTTTGCTAATCTCGAGTTAGACCCTGTGGCGGTGCGGGTGCGGGTGGCTGGGCAGCGTTTAGAAACGACTCTAACTGAATACCGGATTCTCGAGCATTTGTTGCGTCATCCGAACCGAACTTTTTCGCGCAACGAACTACTCGAAGTTGCCTTACCTGAGTCTGATGCGCTTGAACGGGTGATTGACACACATCTTGGGAATTTACGCAAGAAGCTCGAGGCGGCTGGCGTGCCAGAACTGATTGAAACGGTGCGTGGGGTGGGTTTTCGGTTATGTCTCGAGTAACAATATGGGTTTGGTTGCGTCGGCGGTTGCGTTCGATTGGCGCGGATCTAAGTTGGACAATGTTTGGTTTGGTGTTGTTCACGACTTTTGCGACGGCTGCTGTGCTTGGCACAATGGTTTTTTTATACATTGATAATTTACTTAAATACAGTGCTGAAATTTTGGTTAAACGCTATAACATTCCGAATGAGGCTTTGGAAAAATTGGTCGAAGAAGCCAAAGTACGGATTGAACAAGCCCCAGCCTTTGAATTTTTGGATGCTTCTGGGGCTTTTTTTTTAAACGCCCTGACTGTTCTGATCTTTGTGTTACCGATGCTTTTGGCTTGGTGGTTATCGCGGCGTTTTGCACGTCCACTAAACGATTTATCCAACGCGGCACATTTAATTACCACGGGTGACTTTTCGGCTCGAGTTAAAGTCAATGCCAGTCTCGAGAAGCGCGAAGATGAATCGGCTTTGTTGTTAAAAGATTTTAATACTATGGCGCAGTCTTTAGAACAACTTGAGCGCGAAAGACGCTATAGTTTAGCTGCAATTGCCCATGAACTGCGAACGCCTGTAACTGTTCTGCGCGGACGGCTCGAGGGTGTGCGTGATGGTGTGCTTGTGGCAGACAGTACTGAACTCGAGAAGTTGCTAGGTCATGCTCAGATGCTGGCGCAGTTAATTGAGGATTTACAATTGGTGTCCTTAGCCGAAGCTGGCGAATTGCGCCTAGAAAATGCCGATTTTATTGTGCAGGATTTGCTAAAACAAATTCAAAGTGATTACCTTAATAAAACCCAAGATTTGGGTCTTGAGTTGAGACTAATTCTGCCCACGCAAGAAGTTTGGTATTACGGCGATCAACAACGTTTGTATCAAGTCCTGAGTAATTTAATCAACAATGCCTTGCGCCACACCCCAAAAAACGGTTGGATTGAACTGCGTTTAGTGGTGCAAAGCGAAACTTTATTTCTCGAGGTGCAAGATTCAGGGGCTGGATTTACACACGAAGCCATGAATCGAGCTTTTGAGCGCTTCTACCGTTCAGTTGACCGTGGTCGCAAACATGGCGGGAGTGGTTTAGGACTTGCTATCTCGAGGTCGTTGGTAGAAGTACACGGCGGTAAAATCGAATTGATTCCTGTTGCCATTGGTGCGTTTTTGCGAGTCACACTCGAGCGGAGTTGGTCTGCAAAATAAATCTGCCTTAGGCTAGAGCCGCACTCTGGCTTTCGCGCCAACGCAAAACATGGTTGACCAAAGAGTATCGCAATAAGCTACTAAGTATTGCTGTCTCTGCGTATCTTGGTATGGTTGTGCTGGTAACTTGGCAAGCGCCCCGAGGACAATCTATTGTGGCACCAGATGCTTTAACCATCAGCGTTTTTCTGGATTTAATGGGGGCTGCTGCCCTTTTGAGCTTTGGCATAATTGCTCATGCTCGAGCTAGGCGCTAATTGTTGACTCGAGACAAATTGTTTGACACTTTAGTTCTCAGTCTTTGGTACGACGCAAGTAACTATGTCCTTTGCTTAGAATTTAGTTGTTCTTGCGGTATACACCTAAATTTGTAAGGACAACAAGATTAGCGCGAAATTAAACCTCGTTAATCATAACAAAGGAGTGCTTATGAAAGCATTAAAAGCAGGCTTGGTTGGAACAATGGCATTGGCAATGACTTCGTGTAATTTAGGAAATCATACTTGGGAATTTCAAAGTTCTGTTCCGAATCTAAGTGATGTGACCAAACTGGATTTAGCAACATTTAATGGTGAAATTAAAATTCGTCGTGGTTCAAATCCAGAATTAATTATTGGGTACAAACGCCGAGATTTCCTACCAACCATCGAACGGGTTGGAACAACCCTAAAAATCCATGAGAAAAGTAGTTTCATGTGCTTTGAATGCG
>JAYWHB010000480.1:0-8588 GCA_043777915.1 Deinococcales bacterium | reverse complement strand
GGATGCTCGAGGAAATTATTATTGGTGAAGAAATGGGTTATGGATGTATGGGTATTTACACCATTTTAATGGCTTCCGAGCTTGGTATCACCCCAATTTTAGTTGGCGGAACATTAGACCAACAAAAGCGGTTTCTCGAGCCGCTAACCCAAAAAGCTGGTTTGGCAAGTTTTGCTCTATCCGAAGCGAATAACGGCTCAGACGCTGGGGCAATGCGTACCAAAGCGGTTCTCGAGGGCGATGAGTGGGTTTTGAACGGCACAAAAATGTGGATTAGCAACGGTGGCATTGCCGAATTTGCGGTGGTGTTTGCCTCGGTGGATTACGCCTTAAAAGCCAAGGGAACAGTGGCGATTGTTGTGCCAAAAGGCACGGCTGGTTTTAGCCACAATAAAATTCACCACAAAATGGGGCAACGCGCCACATACACCGCCGAACTTGTATTTGATAACGTGCGTGTTCCAAAAGACAATATGCTGGGTGGCATTGGCGACGGCTTTAAGATCGCCATGAAGACCCTTGATAAAACCCGTATTCCAGTTGCAGCTGGCAGTGTTGGCATTGCTCGGCGGGCGCTTGAGGAGAGTGTCAAGTACGCTAAAACTCGGGAGGCTTTTGGTAAGCCGATTGGGGATTTTCAGATGATTCAAGCCAAACTTGCCAATATGTATATGGGACTCGAGACTGCACGGCTGATTACCCAAAAAGCCGCGTGGTTGGTGGACGCTGGGCAGCCGCACAGCATGGAAGCTGCGTTGGCTAAAGCCTATGCCTCGGATATTGCCTTTAATGCTGCCAACGAAGCAATTCAGGTTCACGGTGGCTTTGGATACGTTGGTGAGTACCCTGTAGAGAAATTGCTGCGTGATGTGAAGTTGAACCAAATTTACGAAGGCACAAATGAAATCCAACGGGTGATTATGGCAAGGGGATTATTGCGTGATTGAAATAAGTTGTAAGATAAATACGTGGGTAAAGCCAAAGCACGTAAGAAAATTACTGGATTAGAAAAGCAGGTGAAAGCACATGAACTCAAACTTAAAAATGAGCCTCAAGCCCGCAGTGCCAAGCACTGGAAGGCAGAAATTGCCAACTGGCAAAAAATCGTTACACGTAGGCTCGAGCGTCTTAAAAAAATCAAATGATTTGATTCTGAATGCCCCCAAGGAAATCTGGGATGAACTTTTTGAAGAGGTTGAGAATCTGAAGGTACTGCTAGAAAATCGTCGGGTGGCAAACAAAAAAAGTGTGCAAGATGATTTGGATGTACTTTTATTTTCTTCCCTCGCACATCTTCATGTTCATAGCGGGGCAATGATCGAACTTGACGACGAAATGCAAGAGGAATGATTGAACTTTTTTATTTAGGTATTCATGGCGGATTAGCATTGTTTTCGCTGGTTAATTCGCGCTTCTGGCTCGAGTTAAAACAAGCGCCCGTCTCGAGTGGGAAAATTTCTATTCTGATTCCAGCCCGTAACGAAGCGCGGAATCTCGAGAAGTTACTGCCGAGTTTACTAGCTCAGGATGCAAGCAATCTCGAGATTATTGTCTTGAATGACCGTTCTGAAGACGACACCAGCACAGTTCTCGAACAATTCCCACAAGTACGGGTTCTCGAGGGCTTGCCGTTACCTTCAGATTGGCTTGGTAAGAACTGGGCGTGTCATCAATTATCAAAAGCGGCGACTGGCAACATTCTGATTTTTACCGATGCTGACACGACTTGGCAACCGTTTACGGCGAACGCCATTGCTACAAATCTCGAGGTTCAAAAAGCCGATGCGCTTTGTGCTTGGGCAGCCCAAGAAGTCACCGACCCGATTTCAAGGTTAATTCAGCCTTTACAACAGTGGAGTTTACTGGCGTTTTTACCACTATTTTTTGTGCCTCTGCGAATGTTTAGCGTAGCAGTCGCCGCCAATGGGCAGTGTCTTGCTTTTACTCGAGATGCCTATACCCGAATTGGTGGGCATCAAGCCGTCAAACGAAGTGTCATCGAGGACATGGCATTGGCTCGAGCCGTCAAACATCACAAAGGCAAGTTCTTACTTTTGAACGGTGCAAAGGCAATTTCCACCAAGATGTACGCCTCGAGTGAGGAAGCCTTCGAGGGGTACGCCAAAAATGTCTATCCAGCCTTTGGCGCAACAAAAATTGCATTTTTTGCAGCTACGGCTTTTAATTTGGGCTTGTACTTGTTGCCGTGGTTGTTATTGCCTTTTTGGGATTTTGCGTGGCTGGCAATTATCTGTTCAATGCTGCCTCGAGTGATTTCAGACACCCGCAATCGGTATGACCCACTTTACACAATTTTGCATCCGATTGGCATTGTTGTTTGGGCTTTTATTGGACTCGAGAGTCTAAGGCGCTACCACGCTGGACGAATCACTTGGAAAGGACGCGAGTACGACTTGCGCGAATGAAGCAAAACATCTATAAAAAATGCTCGAGAAATTACGTCTAGGACACCATTAGCTATTTTTAGAGCGCTGGGGGTACAGCCGTAAAAATTGCCACCATCAGCAAAGTCATCACGCCCGTTAAAGCCGCAATGGTTAATCTTGGCAACCAGACCACCCGCACTGCCTCGAGTTTTTCCATGCTCGAGACACTACTGCCAAGTAACGCACCGACATAAGTAAAGCCGCACCAAGCCAAGCCACCCGCGAGCAAATGCCCAAGAATTGTGTCCATATTGACCCGTGGATAAATCAGGATTTGTGACATACCAAACAGTAATACGGTCAGTGCCACACCACTGCTGATGAGCGCATATGTCCAAGTCCAAATGGCATTTTTGCGCCAGTAAGCAATCAAGTCTAGGGCAATCAAAACGGACAGCGCCAACAGATGTGAGCGCAAACTCATTCCTAAATCAAAGCCACCAATCAGGCTTAAGGCAATGGCGCGTTGCAGCAGCAGAAATATACCCACCAAAGTGGCTGCCCCAATACGTTTGGTGGCATTCTGTACAAATGCGCCCATGAAACCCACTACACCAAGCAAAGCCGCTACATACAACCATTCTGGGCGTTCCCAAAAGACAGTAATTTTAGAAAGCCGATTTTCAAAGCGTTCTTTGGTGATGTTGTCCCATTCGGTTGTGCCAAATTGCAACATAAACATCAGTGCTGCGCCACACAGCCAAATCGTCAGCCATTCGTTTAGGCTAATGCCACCTATGCCCCGCCAATTGGAATTCTTGCCACTCGAGAGTGCTAGAGCAATACCGCAAAGCATTAAAGAAATAAAGCCGAGCAGTAAAGTGATGTGCGGTAAGCTCCAAGCGGTGATGTCAACACCATAAATTCTGTGCCACAACAAATCCGAAGGGGCGCTAAAAAGCAGAAATAAACTGACACAAGCAAGGAGTGCCAGTAATGGCTCGCTTCTGGCTCGAGAACGCAACCCACCCTTACCGCTCAGCACCAAATACACCATGCCAGCACTGGCAAGCAAACTACAAATGGCAAAACTCGAGTACATTAAAATATGCGGCATCCACAAAAAATCGTTGCCCACGCCAAAACGCCGATGCCAAGACTCATCCCAAGCTGTGGCAAAGGTCATTAAAGTGGCACTGGTCAGAACGGCAATTGCCCCAAGTTGACGCAGTACAGGGTTGGGTTTGACCACGACTGCATGTTGAATCGGCGAAAAAAGCAACCAATACAAAAATCCAGCAAAGCCAACAATCATACCAATCAGGATTGCTACACCCAAAACAAAGGTTGGACCCGGAGTGGCTGTTCCACCCCAATACACCATACCAACCAAAACAACAACTAAACCCAGTGGAACACCAATGCGTTGCGCTCGAGACCAGACCATAACAACAGTCTAGCTGTGTTTTTGACTTAAGGCAATCTGTCCCCACGTTGGCTCAGGGCAATCTGAATCTGTCCCCACGTTGGCTCAGGGCAACAATAACCGCCCAATTATCGGGTTGATGCGGGTCATCGAGGGCTGCTTTATTGCGTTTTTCCGCCCCGCATTTTTGGCAACGATGCACAATGACCCAACCTTTTTTGCTGTGTTGTTCGACACCAATTGGCTCGAGAACCCCACCACAAAGGCTGGCACGGTCGCCCGGAAATTCATCTACATGGAGGCTGTACAAACAACTCGGACAGTGATTTCGCACACTGCCATTCTCGAGTGGCTGGACTGAACAAGCACAATTGGTACAAGTAAAAGCACTATTTGTACCTTGGACAGTAAAACGCCGAGTCACATAAATAAAAAACGCAGCCTCTCGGCTGCTGATAGAAACAATAGTAGCACAGTATTCACCGTTCGTCAAATTTATGCAGTTAAGTCGTGCTATTGGCACTAAATTACTCGGGTAAATAGCATTTAAGAACACATCACTCGAGAAATACATTGCATTTCTTGAGCTTTTCTAAAGCGCTAATACCCCAAAAGTTCTCGAGCATGGGCAATCGCGGTACTCGAGTCCGTACCAGAGAGCATTCTTGCCAATTCGCGCACTCGAGCATCGTGGTCAAGGCGTTGTACCCGAGTAACAGTTCTTCCATTCTGCTCGAATTTTTCGACTTTGTAATGATGGGCGGCTTTGGCGGCAATTTGGGCAAGGTGTGTGACCACCAGAACCTGATGTGAGTTTGCCAATTGTAATAATTGCTCGGCGACTGCCAAAGCTGCTTGTCCACCAATACCAGCGTCTACTTCATCAAAAATCACGGTTGGGGTGTTTGCGCCTAGTACCGTAGACAATGCCAGCATCACACGGCTCAGTTCGCCACCAGAAGCGATTTTACTTAAATCCCCTAGGTCTTCGCCGCTATTGGCGGTAAAGCGAATTTCAATGCTTTCTGCACCATGGGGGCTTAATTCGGTCGCTAAAAGCATAAACTCGAGTCTGGCTTTGGGCATTCCAAGGTTTTGAATCACCGCTTCAAGTTGTGGTGCAACCCGAAAAGCCGCTTCTTGTCGGGCGGCACTTAAGGCTTGTCCGTGCTGCTCGAGACGGGCTTGTAATTCGGTCAATTGCTGCTCGAGGTCAGCGGCATCGGTGGCTGCCCGTTCGAGTTCGGATAATTCCAAGCGCAAGGTTGTGGCATACTCGAGAACATCGGCTAGGCTTGCCCCATACTTGTTTTTCAGTTTCTCGAGCAGTGCCAGACGGGTTTCGGTTTGATCTAAAGATTCTGGGTCGGCGGCTGCACTTTCGGTCAGGTCGCGTACTTCGCCCGCAATGGCTTGGACGCTCGATAAGGCTTCGCGTAATTCAACCCCAAGTTGGGCGGCTCTCGAGTCGAAACGCCCAGCATTGTTGAGAAATTTGACGGCATCGCCAAGGAGCGCTGTGGCACTGATTTCGGCTTCATCCAAGGCTTCAAGGGCATGACCTGTATCTTGGGCAATTCGTTCAGCATTTAGTAAGCGTTCACGCTCGAGCCGAAGCGGGGCTTCTTCGTCTGCGCCAAGGCTGGCTTCTTCAATTTCCCGCAATTGGTACTGCAACAAATCCATACGGCGGGTGCGTTCACGTTCAGATTGTTGTAAACGCTCTAAACGGGCTTTAGTATCAGCGAACAAATTAAACGACCATTTATAAGACTCGAGAATGGATTTGTCGGCTAGGGCAGCATCCAAAAAATCACGGTGGTACTTCGGGTCAAGTAATGCCTGCGCCGCGTGTTGCCAATGGACTGTGACCATCTTCGCCGAGGCATCAGCGAGTTCACGGTTGCTGACCACTTCACCATCCACCCGAGCCACACTGCGCCCACTGCTCGAGATGCGCCGCGAAAGCATCACGCCATCCCAAAAACCAGTCACCACCAGACTTTCTGCCCCCTGGCGCACCAATTCGGTATCGGCTCGAGCGCCGGTTAAAAGCCAAATGGCATCCACAATAATGCTTTTACCAGCCCCTGTTTCACCAGTGAAAACATTTAAGCCATTGTTCAACTCGAGTTCGAGTGAATCTATTAAAGCCAAATTATGAACCTCGAGTCGCTGCATCATCTCGAGTATACCAAGAGTTAAGCTAGGAACATAACTCCATTCATAGAAATCATGGTGAGTGGCAGCAAACGCAAACAGCCAAGGCTTAGGCGTGAGGCTCGAGAATTATGCGAAAGTTTGCGGCTGAAACCAGATTTTGCTACTATCTGTTTATGAGCAAACTCGAGGTGATAGAACGCGAAATAGAAAATCTTAGCACTCGAGAACGGCGTAAGCTAAAGTTATGGTTTGACCAACTCGAGGGACAAATAGAAACAACACCAGCACCTACGATTCGTCTTGGCAATGGACAAAAAGCCAAGGGTTTACAACCACGAATAGTAATGCCCAGCAATACCAAAAGTTTATCGGAAACGGTTAGCAAATTGCGTGAAGCACGGGAAAGCGCCTTGTGATTTTGTTCCTTGACACAAGCGCACTGGTTAAACTTTACGTCCAAGAAAAACACTCGAGTATCGTAGAAAAAGCAGTAGCCGCAGCCGACGATGTGATTGTTTCACAGATTACGCTTGCCGAAGCGGTTAGTGCTTTCCATTACCGAACCCAAAAGAATGATCTTTCTATTGCCAATGAAACCCAGATTTTCAAGCAATTACTCGAGGATTGGAACACCTTTAACTGTGTGGACGTAACCGAACACATCACTAAAGAAGCCGCGATGCTGGTGCATTCTCGAGGCTTACGCGGCGCAGATGCAATACAACTAGCCACCGCCGCTTGGGTTTCTCGAGAACAATGCTTTGTACATTTTTTGGCATTCGATGACAAACTGCTCGAGGCAGCCCAAGGAATTGTGCGAGTGCTGGAATGAGGAAAAATCGAGAAGCGAGTGCAAGCAGCCACGGCAAGGCTTAGGCGTTAGGCTCGAGAAATGGTTTAAGCCAAGTCTTGGGGCAATAATTCCAAAAATTCTAAGCCCACAGGTTGTACAGCTAAAAAATGACGGCGATCCAAAGTTAAAATCTGCCGAATTTTGTAGCGTTCTGCCAATGCAATCAGGCTGGCATCCACAAAACCAAGCGGCAAAGACTTATAAAACCCACGAATCTGATTGACTCGAGTTAAGTCGGTGGTATCAAAAACCAGCACTTCCCATTCTTCCATCAGTTCAAGAAAAAATTGTTTGGCAACCGCTTCACCAAGGTACTTGACCACCATATAATCCACTTCACACAGAACCGTTGTCGGTACAATCAGGCGTTCTTGTGCAAATGCCTTGACTGGCAAATGGTACTTATCACTCTGGTCTAAGAACGCAATTAAAGCACTGGTATCGCATAAAATCATGGTTCATCTCGAGCAAACAGAAGTTCATCCACCCGTTCAGATAAATTCCCAAGCCCCGAATTCCCCATGCCTATCGAAGCCCGCTTGTACTTCGGCACGACTTTGGGTAAAGCCGTTTCAAGCATTTCTTCAAGCACAACTTGTTCGGATTTACCGAGTTGCTGCGACAAAAACTCGAGGCGTTGCTCGAGATGAGGTGGCAAATGCAGAGTCATAAGTTCAGGTTACGCAGATTTGATGTTTGGGTCAAGTGCGTTGGCTCGAGAAGCGAGTTACAAGCAGCCACAGCAAAGGCTTAGGCGTAAGGCTCGAGAAATGGATTTGATTGGAGCATGGATTATGGCTTATTCTACAAACTGAAAATCCTCTGTAAAAGGACAACTCTTTATGCCCACCAAAACGACAACTTATGACAACCAGCAAGATGTAGAAATGCAGTGTGTATGGTTAAAAGGACGACTTACTGTAAGAGTCGTTACCAAAGGGCTTCATTTCGGCAAGGGAGTACGCATCACAAAAGATGACCGAACGCTTGGTCAACTATACGCAGCGCGTGTGTATACAATTTATCGAAATGGCGGAATTGACAACGACCATGCTGGTATTATGGGTGACTACTATAATTACACGAAAATTGAAACTTCTACTCTCCCTAGAGGAGATGAATGACTCTATGTTTCATAAAATGGCAGTTTTATCCAAATTTTATAATTCAACGGTTTTCAGGAAGACTTGAACTACTTTGTTTTACGGGGCAGATTCAAGAGTTTAGTTTTGGAGGTACACAGCTTAAATAATATTTACCAAACTACTACCCAATTTAAATCAACAAATCCAAATGCTTTTGGCGGAAAAAACTAAGGGGTGTATATGGCACAACAGATATTTACGGAAACGGAAAAAAAGCATCGCTATTTACTTACTACTCTTGATGGGTTGAATATAACAATGACACACGCAGATGGTCGTAAACATATACTTGCTCTGCTCCCATTTCAAGAATCTGGTGTTTGGTATATATCGGAAAGGCTTCAAGAAGCTAGTGGGCTTGAATATAATCTGAGATTATGTACCGTTTCTGGTGATTGGCATTATTCTGAAAACCCACAAACCGAAGTACGATTTCAGAATCAACGCATCAATGATTCAGTTATATCTGCCACAAAATACTTGGAGTTATATCAAGGTTTATATTTCCTAAAATATGATGACTATATTCAGGAGCTTAAACACCTGAAAGAAACCAATACCTTGTAAGATGTATAGGGCGTAAATTTATAGGCGGCAATTGCCTACCTATTTTT
>JAYWHB010000479.1:0-8590 GCA_043777915.1 Deinococcales bacterium | reverse complement strand
AAAATATGAATGCAGCAACAGCCTCGAGTTTCGTGGTGCGTGGTGAGTTTACGGGAAATAAAGCTGGAACGTACAGTGGAACAGGCTCGAGTACACTGACTTTTGACCCAACCACCGATTTTATGCCGAGCGAACTGGTGACAGCGCAAACCCTTGGTTTAACCAATACTTCTGGTCAAGGTGCGTGTGAACAGGGAAGCAGAACTTGGCAGTACCGTGCAAATGTGGCAGCAAGGGGGACATTCCAAGCAAAAACCGATTACACCACGGGTACAAATCCTTATTCTGTGGTTTTGGGTGATGTGAATAATGACACCAAACTCGACATCATCACCGCAAACTCTGCTGCTAATTCCTCGAGTGTCTTGCTCGGCAATGGCAATGGGACATTCCAAGTAAAAACCGATTACACCACGGGTTCATTTCCTGCTTCTGTGGTGGTGGGTGATGTGAATAATGACACCAAACTCGACATCATCATCACAAACAATAGTGGTACTTCCTCGAGTGTGTTGCTCAACCGTTAATTGAATATATTCAACCACCCTCAATCTAAACCAAAGGTTGGGGGTGGGGCATTCAAAATTAAATTTTTGAATTGACCATGTACAAGTGGATCAATCGTTCCCATACAAAGCTATTTTGAGTTATTCTGCTTTTATTTCTCTGGTTTGACTCGGTGTTTTCTGACCACCCGATGGTTATTGCTGACCTTTGCTACCTTAACCCCTAAAGATGCACCTAGCTGTTGGCGCTACTCGCGCTTTCGCCTTTCGCCTTTCGCCTTTCGCCTTTCGCCTTTCGCCTTTCGCCTTTCGCCTTTCGCCTTTTTTGCCCATCCTTCCTGCTAGACTTTGACAAAGCCTCATTTGTCTGGTATAAAATAAGAAGGAGTGATTACGTTGTTAGCAGAAATAATCAGCGTTGGAACAGAACTACTGATGGGTGAAATTACCGATTCCAATGCGGCATACATCGCACTGGAACTCAAAAACCGTGGCGTTTTTATGCACTGGAAAACCACGGTTGGTGATAACTTAGCGCGTTTACAAGAAGCGATTACTCGAGCTTTAAGCCGTTCTGATTTAGTTATTCTTGGCGGAGGACTAGGACCGACCGACGACGACCTGACTCGAGAAGGTATCCTTGCTACCATTGGCGAAGAAGCGATTATAGACGAGGAATACTTGGCTAAACTTCGGGCTTGGTTTGAGGCACGAGGACGCAGTTTCCCAGAACAAAACATCAAACAAGCATGGGTTTCTAAAAGTGCTGCCGCTATACCCAATCCAGTTGGCACAGCCCCGGGATGGTTTGTGCGCGTCCCCAACAGCCAAAAAATTATTGTGGCGATGCCCGGACCGCCACGTGAAATGAAACGCATGTGGACAGAACAAGTCTTGCCGCGCCTCGAGTTGCCGCAAAGCGGTTTTTACTTTAAGACTTTTCGCACCGTTGGGATTGGCGAAAGCCATTTGGCAGAGCGTCTTGGCGAACTTGCCAAACAACAAAACCCAAGCATTGGCACGTATGCTCGGCGTGACGGGGTGCATGTGCGGGTGGCTGCCAGTGGCAGTACACTCGAGGCAGCCCAAGAACTGGCATTGCTAAGCCAACAAGCCGTCCAAGAAAAACTAACTGGCTTTATTTACGGCACAGATGACCAGAGCCTCCCAGAAATTATTCTCGAGCAACTGCGGCAAAAAAAACAAACCTTAGCGGTTATCGAAAGTATCTCTGGTGGCATCATCAGCGATGAACTTTCTAACCCCAAAGGTTCAAGCGATGTTTTTCAAGGTGGGGCGGTGGTCTACTCGAGCCAAGCCAAAATGAAACTTGGAGTCAGCCCAGAAATGCTCGAACAGCACGGCGCAATCAGTCAAGCCACGACCACAGAACTGGCTAAAATTGCTTTGTCAAACTTTGGCGCAGACTGGGGACTGGCTTGTACAGGCGCAGCCGACAATACTTTTGGTGATTCAATGCCAGCCGGAACGCTGTTTGTTGCCATTGCCACACCAAAAGGTGAAATTTTAGAACATCAACTGATTGTCGCAGGAGACCGCCGCACCATGAAAGAACGGGCGGCTTTTACGGCACTTGGCACACTTTGGAGGGAAATGATAAAGCACAACTCAGACCACAGATAAGAAACCCAAGCCTCTATGAGTACCACCGCAGCCAAGCGATACGAAAGGAAACAATCATGTCATCTAAACCCGCAAAAAAAGAAGCCGCCCCAGACACTTCCGATATGTCCGCCGCACAACTGGCTGTCCATAAGAAAAAAGCCTTAGACAGCGCCATGAGCCAAATCGAAAAAGCATTTGGTAAAAACGCAATTATGCGCCTTGATGCCTCGAGTAAACTCCAAGTCGAGGTTATTCCAACCGGCAGCATGAGCTTAGATTTGGCACTCGGGGTGGGTGGCGTACCACAGGGGCGGATTATCGAAATTTACGGTCCTGAATCGGGCGGAAAAACAACCCTGACCCTAACGATTGCCGCACAATGCCAAAAAATGGGTGGGACGGTGGCTTTTATAGATGCCGAACACGCCCTAGACCCCGTGTACGCCAAAGCCCTTGGAGTCAACACCGACGAACTGCTGGTTTCGCAGCCCGATACCGGTGAACAAGCCCTCGAGATTGCCGAGTTATTGGTACGTTCCGGCGCAGTGGATATGATTGTGGTTGATTCGGTAGCTGCCTTAGTCCCTCGAGCCGAAATTGAAGGCGAAATGGGTGATAGCCTACCTGGTCTTCAAGCCCGTTTAATGAGCCAAGCACTGCGTAAATTGACCGCAATTTTACATAAATCCAACACCACGATGATTTTTATTAACCAAACCCGTGAAAAAATTGGCGTGATGTACGGCAATCCAGAAACCACCACAGGCGGCAAAGCCCTAAAATTCTATGCCAGTGTCCGCTTGGATATTCGCCGCATCGGACAACCGATTAAAATCGGCAACGATGCCGTTGGCAACAACGTCAAAATCAAAGTTGTCAAAAATAAAGTTGCCCCACCATTCAAAGAAGTCGAAATTCAAATTTACTTCGGTAAAGGCATAGACCAACTCAACGACCTTGTAAATCTGTCCTCGAGCCTAGAAATTCTCGAGAAAGCTGGAAGTTGGTTTAGCTACAACGGCGAGCGCATTGGGCAAGGCAAGGAAAAAGTGGTTGAGTACATCAAAGCCCGACCAGCCTTAGAAGAAGAACTGCGTTCAAAGGTTTTTGATGCGATTCGTTCAGGCAAGGGTGATACCTTGGTCAGTGTAGCCAGTCCAGCCGAGGATTAAAAATACCCACTCGAGAAAAGGCGAACTATGGGTTCGCCTTTTTCATAGGTTAAACTCGAGCCATGAAAGGAACACATTTGGTTCGGGTTTCTAAAAGCAGTGGTGGTTTTCCAATTCCACTGTCTGGGGTTAAAGTCGAAACACTGCGACTCGAGTCACCACAAGACATTTTGAGTGATGCGGAAATATTGTACCTTTGTCTCGAGAGTGAGGTAGTGATTGATATGGGCTTGGATTTTGCCCATTTGCGTCCGCTCGAAGCATTTACGGTACGAGGAGCGCATAAACTTTCGCCCGTCAACACCAGTAAGTCCGAGTTGACTGGTGTTTGTGTTTTATTGCGGATTGCCAAAGTTTGATGAACACCATCCTGCTGGAAGCGTTTAACTTTACATTCTTGTTCGGATTGCACAGCATTGCAGCCAGATTTTGTTTAGGGTACTTGCCGAATCACAAGGTCTTTGTTAGTATCTTCGCGGAGGCAAAAAATGAGTTTGCGTGTCGCACGGGCATATGACCGAAATAGGTATCATCCGCCGGAGGTTTCCGGAAAGATAGCCACTTCGATTGTCGAACCGCTCGAGCGAGAATACAAAGGGTCGCAGCATATCTTAGAAGTTGGGGTTGGCACCGGCAGAATTGCCATGCCGATTGTGGCTCGTGGAATGCAGTACACCGGTGTTGACATTGATCCCGAGATGATGAGTGCCTTTCGCAGCAAATACGCTGGGGTCTCGAGACGGGTGACGTTGGTCACAGCCGATGCCCAAGAACTCCCTTTTGCCGATAACAGTTTCCAAGCCTTAATTGCCGTCCATGTTTGGCATTTAGTACCAGACTTAACCAGTGCCTTAGACGAAGCCGTGCGGGTTTTAACCCCAAACGGTTTTCTTTTTGAAGGTTGGGATTCACCTGATGCCAGCAGCGCCGAATTTGAAATTCAGGACGAATGGTGCAAAGCCCTCGAGAAACTCGGACATCCGATTCAACGCGGTGGACATCGGGCAGCCTTAAACACCAGTCAGCGTTATCTCGAAGAACGTGGTTTTACCCCCAACGAAGTGGTCATTTCACGTTGGGAAGTCTCGCATTCGCCGCTCGAAGTGGTTGAAGCCCTCGAGGACGGGTTGTATAGCTTTACCAAGAATGTACCTTTAGAGCTTCGTTTTGAAGCTGGGCGAGCCATTAAGCCGTTCCTTGAATCGCGTTACAAAGAACTCGAGACCCTGATTAAAACCCCGTGGAGCTTCCACCTACGCACCACCCGTATTCCATGAATCAATCCCTGACCGCCCTAACAGATGTTCGGGTGGGACATTGGACAAATGTAGAAGCCCGCACGGGTTGCACTGTGGTGCTTTTTCCGACGGGCGGCGTGGTCATGAGCGCCGAAGTGCGCGGTGGAGCGCCCGGAACTCGAGAAACCCCGCTTCTAGCGCCAGATAAAGCCGTCGAAAAAGTTCATGGCTTACTTCTCACGGGCGGCAGTGCTTATGGTTTAGCCGCCGCGACTGGCGTAATGCAGTGGCTCGAGGAGGTGGGCGAAGGGGTTCTGACCCCCGGAGGACGAGTGCCAATTGTTCCCACGGCTGTGATTTTTGATTTGGCAGTCGGAGACCCCCTCATCCGCCCAAATACCGAAAATGGTTTTACCGCCTGTCAAACCGCCTCGAGTGACCCGATTCAAAATGGTCAGATTGGGGTCGGCGCTGGCGCAATGACAGGCAAACTGCTTGGTTTTGCTCACGCCCAAGCTGGGGGCATTGGCAGTGCGCTCTTAGAAGTTGGAGGCGCAACCGTGACGGCACTGGTTGTGGCAAATCCGACGGGCGATATTGTTGACTCGAGCGGTACTGTTGTGGCTGGGACAACCAAACCCGACGGCACACGCCTGACCGACCCTGAACGGCTTGAGATACTAGCTCTGGGTCAAAATAAGTTCTTGCAACACACCAACACGACTTTAATTGCCATCGGTACAAATGCAAAACTCTCAAAACTCGAGTGCAGTATCCTCGCCCAAGCCGCACAGATGGGTTTAGCAAGGGGAACGCGCCCTTCGCACACGCCGCACGATGGGGATACGAGTTTTGTATTCAGCACCAGTGAAATAGAAAGCCCACCGTTTATTGCTTTGGTTGCAGCCGTGCAGAGCGTGGTGCATATGGCTCTGCTTAATGCGGTTCGTTAATAAACTCAAGTGGAAAAACCCCAGTGAACAATCTGCTCCACGCTAAACTCGAGCCGTGCCAGACAAGATTGGTGTTCTCTAAGCGTGGGGCAAAGTGAGTGGCAAATAACTCGATTGCCAATGGTTTGATGCGCTTTTCTATTTGTTCCTCGGCAGCCCCCTTTAATTCCCCCAAGTCAAACGGGCTTGGGTTGTTCATGGCTTCACGCACCTCAGAACGCACCATAGACTGGTACAAATAATCATCCACCAGTCTCGAGAAATTGGCTTCGGCAAGGGTTGTTTTATTGCTGCAATGAAGCGCACAAATCCCCGAGGCAATCGCACTGCCAAGCGTATTGCCAGCCGTGTTCCAAGCCGCAAAACCTGCCAGTTTTGTAACATCGGCTCGAGTAAGAAGCTGCTTAATAAATCGTGGTTCTGCACCGTTGGCATAAGCAACATCTGCCACCGTCACGGCTCGAGAATGATTTATGTCATCACAAATTTCATCTATAAAGGCTGGTAAGTGCCGATTCGCCGTGTCCACCACTTCAAAATCTGGGGCGCGATGGGCTTGTTTGATGGCAGGGGCATTGACTGCAAAAATCAGGTCGGCGGTACTGGCGCGAGAAGCTGGCACACCGCCTGCTGCTCGAATATGGGCTTTAACCAGTTCGCCAAGCACGCGGTCTTCGTAAAGCATGATGCTTTGTTCGGCTTGAACAGTGGGGTAACGCACAAAGACACTGGGTTTACGCCCACCAGCATCCACAATCGCTCGAGCCAGCAGTGCTGCTGCAACTTCATCTGCTCCGGGGTAAACATCGGCTTTTTCCCAAAGTTCAAGCGCATCTATTCGCGTCTCGAGCCGACGACGGTCACGGGCGGCTAGACCATAGGGTGTAGTGTCATCTAAAGTTAAACACAAATGCTCGAGAACACCTTCAGCCAGCAATTCAAGGGCGCTTTGGTGCAGGGCATGGTTGCGGTCTCTTGTCCCTAGCCAATCTTCAAGAATTTCTTCTGGGATGGCTTTTTTAGCCGCTTTTAATTGGCTGTCCTCTGCTCCGCGCTCTACCCTATCCATCCATTCGGAGACTTTGCGTAAATCTGCTCCAAAACGCCCATAGTACGATTTTTCTTCAAAAGGGTCGTTATCATGTGCCACACGCACAACTACACCATACGCATAAAGTTTTATTTGGGGATTCAGACGTTTGACCTCGCGCAGCACCTCGAGCCGAGCCAGCGCATCCTCAAGCAAATCTGAGACACGCCGCGCTGGAATCATCCCACCAAGGCAAAGTGTCTCGAGGGTGATAATCGCAGCATCGGCGGTTAGGGCATTCTCGAGCAGCCAGGTGGCGATTTTTTGGGTATCGCCCGGGATATTCAGGTTGTTGAGTATTTCGAGGGGTGGGACGCGCATCTCGAGTCCAGCCACTTTTGCCAGTTGCAAAGGCAATTCTAAGGTTGGTGGGCGGGTATCGCAAGGCAGCAGTAAAACGGTTTTCATTCCAAACCTACAGCTTTGTTCAAAACGCCCCGAATCACTTCTGGGTTGGCTTTCCCACCCATTTCTTTCATCACTTTACCAAATAAACTATTGACTGCTTTGGCGTTTCCAGCCGCAATTTGGCTTAGTACATCAGGGTTCTCGAGCATAATTTTCTGTACGGCGGCTTCAATAGCACCAGTGTCCGAAACTTGCAGTAAACCACGTTCAACCACCAAGGTCTCGGGGTTTGCACCGTGAATCACCTCTGGCAAAATATCCTTGGCAATTCGCCCTGAAATTGTACCTGTGTCAATCAGTTTTAAGAGTGCTGCAAGGTGTACTGGAGTTAAACCTGTGGAGTTTAACTCGAGCGCGTGTTCGTTCAAAAACCCCGCTATATCGGCATTTAGCCAATTGGCGATTTTTTGGGCTTCGCCAGCGTATAGGGTTTTACAGGCTTCAAAGAAACTCGAGGCACTGGCACTGTAAGCAATTTGTTCAGCATCGGCTGGGCGCATACCCAAAGCACTGTACTCGAGAATTTTCTGGTCTGGTAATTTCGGCATGGTGCTGCGAATTCGGGCAATCCAAGCCTCGTCAATCTCGAGCGGCGGCAAATCTGGTTCTGGGAAGTAACGGTAATCGGCTTCACCTTCTTTGGTTCGCATTAAAAAAGTCCTACCGCGCTCATCATCCCAACCCATCGTGTCTTGGGTGATTTTGCCTCCACCGCGCACGATTTTAATTTGTCGGTCAATTTCATAGTCAAGGCTTCGGGCGACGCTTCTAAAACTGTTTAAGTTTTTGACTTCGACTTTTGTACCAAATTCGGTGTTTGGTAAATGCACCGAAACATTGACATCACAACGCATTTTGCCCTCTTCGGGTTTGGCATCACCAATTCCAAGGGCTTGGACAATGGCTTGAATTTTTTGCAAAAAGGCTCGAGCCTGCTCGGCATCCACAATATCGGGTTCTGTGACCATTTCGATTAAGGCACAGCCCGCACGGTTCAAATCCACCAAACTGTAGGCAGCATCAGACGGATGAATCAATTTTCCCGCGTCATTCTCGAGGTGGGCGCGTTTAATCCGCACAGTTTTACCCAAGACTTCAAGAAAACCATCTCTGGCTATCGGGCGGTCATACTGAGAAATCTGGAAATTATGCGGTGAATCTGGATAAAAATAGTTTTTACGGTGAAACTGCGTAAACCCCGAGACATCACAGTTAAGCGCTAAACCAAACATGATTGCGTTATCCACAGCCTGTCTGTTAATTGTGGGCAAGACACCCGGTAAACCAAGACTAAAAGGGTCGGTGTAAGAATTGGGCGCACCACCAAAATAATCGGCACTAACGCTCGAGAACATTTTAGACTGGGTGGATAACTGGATATGAACTTCTAAACCAATGGTCGCTTCGTAACTCATGGGGGTAGTTTACCGTGTCTCGAGCGACCGATGTACTCGTGTCTCGAGCCTCAAAGTAGCCCTTGTCGTTTTGCTTTGAGTAATAGACCTCTTGCATAAGTCTCAAAAAGTACATCTGAGACGATAAATAATTTGTATAACTTTAAACCACATTGTTTTTCACGCATTGTTTCTATTCTCGA
>JAYWHB010000478.1:0-3101 GCA_043777915.1 Deinococcales bacterium | reverse complement strand
GGTCAAACCCTCAGAATTTGTTACAATCGGGAAATGAAACTAGCCCTAAACATCCTGATTTTTGTGATTGCCTCGATTATTGGTTGCGTCATGATTCCGTTTTTAGCCATTCAGTACCCCCTCGTTTGCTTGGTGGTTGTGGCAACTGGCATCTACGCATTTTCACGCACCTTTGCTCAGAAAAAGAAATTCCAATGAACCAAGAAACTTTTTTTGACATGGGCGACGGCGAAGTTCAAATCACCCAAGAACAAATTAGGCAGCGCATCCAAGAACTAGGCGCACAAATCACCAAGGATTACACGGGTAAACAACCGCACCTGATTTGTGTCCTGAATGGCGCGTACCACTTTATGTCCGACCTTTCTCGAGCCATCGAACTCCCCATCACCGTGGATTTTCTGGCGGTCTCGAGTTACGGCGTGGAAACCAAAACCAGTGGCGAAGTCAAATTGGTCAAAGATTTGTCGTTACCGCTTTCTGGACGCGAAGTGATTCTGGTTGAGGACATCGTGGATACCGGTTTAACCATGAATTACTTACTTTCTTATCTCGAGGGGCGAGGACCAAACAGTGTTAAGGTCGCGGCGCTTTTATCCAAACCCTCGAGACGAAAAGTCGAAGTGCCAGTCGAGTACCTTGGTTTTGAAATCCCTGATGCGTATGTATACGGTTACGGCTTAGACCGAGCGCACTTTGACCGCAACATCCCGTTTATCTCGAGTATCAAGAGCTAGGGAAAAAAGGTGAAAAGGTAAAAGGGTGAAAGAAGACTAACCTTTAACCTTTTCACCCTTTTACCCTTTAACCTAAGCCCCTATGTTTGAGAAACCAGTTTTGATTGTGTCTTGCCAAGCTCGAGACAACAACCCTCTAACGGGTAGTGTTTACATGCAGGCAATGGCGTTGGCAGCCCTACAAGGTGGGGCGGATGCAATTCGCGCTAATGGTGCAGACGACATTGTGGCAATTCGGCAGATTACTGATAAACCGATTATTGGACTACTTAAAAAAGATGTGCTTGGTTTTGAAGTCTACATCACCCCAGATTTTGCCAGCATTGAAGAAATTGTAGCCGCAGGTGCAGATTATATTGCGCTTGATGTGACCCACCGCCCACGCCCAGTGTCACTCGAGGAATTATTTAGCGCAATTCATGCCCAAGGCAAAAAGGTCTTCGCCGACTGCGCCACGCTGCAAGACGCAACCCGCGCCGCCGCGCTTGGGGCAGATGTGGTCAGTACCACAATGGCAGGTTACACCCCAGAGACTGCCGCCCAAAAGACCAACGAACCAGACTTTGCCCTACTCGAGCAAACTTGCCAAAGCGTGAACATTCCCGTAGTTGCCGAAGGGCGATTCTGGACACCAGAACAAGTTGCTAAAGCCATTGCTATAGGTGCAAGCGGTGTTGTGGTCGGAACTGCCATCACTAACCCAAGGGACATCACCAAGCGGTTTGTGGCGGCAGTGTCGCGTTAAGGCATTCCCATTTGCACGCCATGCCCGAATTCTTTTGTCATGCGTTCAATTGCGGTTTTAGCGGTGGCTTGAGCCATTTTTTCAAAGGCACGTCCGCCCCATTTATCAGCACTTGGTAACTCGAGATGCACAGTAATTTGCAAGGCATAATGAATTTCGACTCGCTCTAAAATTTGCATAGCTTTCCCCTGCCCAGATACTTCTGCCCATGCCCTACCCTGCAAAGGCTGGGCAATCAGGTTTGCCCCCGTGCCGTGCGGCTCGAGAACCGAATGAAAATCTAGGCGCTGCGTACCCAAAACAGGCACTTCGACCACAAGGTCGGCGTAAACATGATTCTGCTCGAATCGTAAGCCTTTTATAAATTGCACATGGCTAAGACTTTTCTGCACATCAGTTAAAAACAAAATCGCTGCTTCAAACGAATTTGGGTACTCGAGGACAAATTGTTTAGCGGTTTCTATCTTCACTCGATCCACTCAACTGTTATTTCGTTGTCTTTGGCGGCGGCGGCAATTTCTTGGTCGGTTGCGCCGCGCAATTTTGGTAAATCCCTAAAACTCTGGGTGGCATTGGCATAACCCACGCGGACAATGACACGTTCTGAGGTTTCGTCCTTACCGATTTTCCAAACCAATTGATTGCCTAGGGTCTCGAGTTGTTCGCGCAGCACCCGTGTTTCGGGAATCGGGCTGGCATCGTCAAACAAATCAGTCATGGCACTAGATTACCGCTCGAGTCGTAAGGAGAACAAGGTGCGTTAGGCAGTAAAATTTTAGACTTTAGTATAATATATTTATAGATACGACCACACCAGCAGGAAATTTGAATATCGTAGAATGGGAAGCCAAATTTTTTGACGATCAAACGACGTTTGTCATGTAGCGTTCTAGGATGCGAAAAAGCAAATTTATCCAAGGAATGGTTGGCGTTGGCACGCTCGGGCTAATGTTTGCCTGTCAGCCACCAGTGCCAGTGCCACCGCTCCCAGTTGCTTCACCACAAGCCATCAGTGGCACAATCGCCCAGTGGTCAAGCACCAGCAGTGGCACATTAAAAAGCTATTTAGCCAAAGACCAAGCTGCTCTTGCCAGTAGCAATGTCTCGAGTACAGGCGCATTTAGTCTCGAGTTACCAGTGGTCACAACCCTTGGCGCAGGTCTTGGTAACGTACTGCGCGGTTGTGCCAGTCCAGCCGTAACTGCCAATCCAACCGATCTAAAACTCTCGAGCGCTGTGACTTGGGCGGTTGAAAGCAGTAGCTTATTTGCTGGTGAAGCAAAGCCCAATAAAGCTAGTAGCCCCGTGCGTTGGATTTTTTCCGATAAAGCCAGTACGGTTACAGGTTCAGAAAATTGTCTCGGCATGACCACCAAGGGGGACGCAGTTTACACCTATAACCTCAATGTAACCTTGGGTTGGAATGCTTACCAGACTGTCAAAACCGCCGATAAAGCCTATGCGGTCTCGAGCCTTGGGGTATCTGAGGCACTAACTTGGGTTTTTAATGCCTATCAGGATTTACGCGGTCTGGTTGGTGGCGCAGACACTGGCAGTATCAACAACCGCATTAAAGGCAGCCTACCCGCCATAGACATCAATCAAATGCTGTTGCGGAT
>JAYWHB010000477.1:0-3101 GCA_043777915.1 Deinococcales bacterium | reverse complement strand
TAAGCGACGGAAACGTTTGAAAGCGTTGTTGGATGATAATTACTTGTTATCGCTACTTGGCTTGGCAGGCAAGGCATAGTTGGTGCGTTTGCCCTAGGGTGATTATGAAAATGCGATTACTTTTGGTTTTTCTTATCCCTTCTATTTTATTTTTTGGTTGCGCCCGATTGCATGAGGAATTTGGTGGTGAGCCTCAAACGATTAGCTTAAAAAGCTCAAATACCGATGTGAAAACTGCATCAAGTATCGTATTGACTGCCAGTGTCTTATACGGGAGTGGTTCAGGCACAGTTACTGCCTCAGTTGAGTTTTATAAAGACACAACGCTGATTGGCACGGATACAACGCCTACATTTGTACCGCCAACAAGCCCAAATCAGAGTCCATCTTTTTCGTATGACCTTAGTGTCGGTTTGACCAGTTCGCAAAATGGTACACAGACATACACAGCTAAAGTGAAGACTGATTCCCAAATTAAGACCATTACAAGCTCACCAGTTTCTGTTGTTGTAGCCATTCCATAGTCCAAGTTTGGCGAATAAACGGCAGAATTGCCGTTATATTCGCCATTCAAGTTAGTATTTTGTGCTGTGCTGAGGGAGGTGAATTGTAAGAGTAAATTCTTTTGGCTATTGTTATGTCCTTTGCAACCATATCTCAGCGTACACTTTAATTTTCTTGGTCGAGTTGAACTGCTTCTGGGCGCTCGAGTTGTACTGCTTGGTCTAGGCTTTGGGTCGAACGGTGCTTGACCATTCGTACTCGTGAAGGGGTGACTTCGTTGGATAAGCGCATGTGGTTACGGGCTTTGTTGGCATCTCGCTCGAGAAACCAGACAGCTAAACCAAAGTGCAGTAATTTCTTGCCTTTTAATGGGGTTAAGGTTGTGGCGATTTGTCGTACTATCGGCAGTGAGAAGACAAATTCGGTTTCACCAACAATCGCACTTGGCGATAATTCGGTCAGCCAGCCACCAAGCACCATTTTTTCAATGTCGGCACTGACTTCACGGTTCAAAATTGCTTCTAATGCGCCAGCAAAAACCCCATCGGAGAATAATGCGGCTGCCGATAATGTTTCCCGAGCCGAGCGTGGTAATTCATCAAGCCGTTCAAGCACCGCCCTCGAGATACTGTCGGGTAACTGAGGTGCATCGGCTTGAAAATTGGGTTCTTGGGTGGTGCGTCCAAGGCGTTCGAGCAACCAAGGATTACCCGCCGAGATTTCCAACCAACGTTGCACCAGACTAATCGGTTGTGGACCGCCAAGGCTCTCGAGTAGCGCCCGAGCTTCAATAAACCCAAAGCCATTTAAGCGCAGACTTTCGATTGGCAGTGTTCCTGTTGGCAATAATATACTGCGCCGATGATGCAATACCAAACGCGGTTTAGGGCTGGGCATCAATAATTTTGCCAGAACATCATCTGAAAATTGTTCAGCATTCTCGAGGACAATCACTAGGGCTTCGTGTTCACTCAGGCGTTCAAGTGCATCGTTTTCAAGTTTTTGTTTGGCATGAAGCGTAATACAACGGGCTTCTTGCTCGAGTCGCTGCGTGAATTCTTGCAGCAAACGGCTTTTGCCGACACCTGTCGTGCCAACAATCTGGGCTTGCACCAAACCCACTTGCTGGGCTTGACTCCATAAATTCTCGAGCCAGCGCATTTCGTTGCGTCTGCCTTGGAATGGGGTTTGAACCGCATTGTTTTTGGCAATCTTAAAATTAACCAAGCGGTACGGACCACGTTCTTCGCTGTAATCACGAATCACTCGGCTGTGCGCCAGCATAAATTGGGCTTGGCTTCGGGCAACATCACGGATGCGTTCCGAAACCAGCACTTCACCCGGTTCAGCCGCACTCGACAAACGCCTTGATAAATTGACCACATTGCCAAAAAGTGTGAGTTCCTTACCGACCCAACCTGTGGTGGCAATATCGGTATCAATGCCGGCTCGTCCTTCAAGCTCCAAACCAACTCGAGTTCCGTAGGCTTCGATAGCACTTAAACAAGATTTTGCAGCCCGTAATGCCCGAACAGCATCATCGGGATGGGTTTTGGTTAAACCAAACGCCGCTAACACCGCATCGCCCTGAAACTGCACCACATGTCCATCGAGCGCTTCGATTTCACCTGCCAGCACAGTTAAAATCTCGCCCATCAAATCAAAATACTCTTCGCTGCCATAACTCTTGGCTAATTTGGTACTGGCAACCAAATCCACAAATAAAACCGCCACACGACGCTGTTCCTGAGCGCGGTCTGGCATCAGCATCGCACCACAAGCAGGGCAAAAACGCCACCCTGCTTTGACAGGCTCAGCACACGTCGGACATTGCATCTTAAGCTCTATTCTGACACAGATGAGAACAGCCTGTGAAGGGCTTCAGAAATTAACGAATGCTTTTCATAAAAAAACCATGGACTGGCTCTAAACTCGAGAACTCAACCCAATCACCAACTTTAACTTTGCGCCAAGAATCATCCAGCACCCCAATTACCAGAAGCGCTCGAGCCTCCAAGACGACATGGTTTGGTTCAACCGCCACGACCCGCCCAACGCCCTCAAGCCTAGAAATCCCTAGCACATTCAAATCGGCTTCGTGGCTTTCTGCCACGCTCAGACTATCAACCATCGGATTGACAATCATCAGTGCCTCACCATTAACCGCACTATAAGGACCTGTTCGGTCAAACAAATAAACTACCCGCCCACCAACCCGAACCTCGAGAAGCGGCGAAGCCTCAATCTGGGGATACAAAAAAACGCGGGCAGCATAAGCCTTAAAATGCTCTAAAAACTCTATCGTTGAATGCTCGAGAACTGGCATACCCGTACTCTAACGCTTTTGCACCACCAGCGAACCCAAATTTATACTTCCCGAGAGCGCTTCTCCCCGTTTTTTGGGAGAAGCTGCCGAAGGCTGATGAGGGGCTTCTTACCCCGTATCTCGAGTTTACCCTGTCTGCAACGTAATTTTTCGCTGCTTATCTTCAATCTCTCTCGAGCCACCCACTTTCTTATACTCGAGTTCACACACCCATCCATTTCGCACCATCTCGAGCCACCCATCACCTTTCCACCGTGTCTTTGACGACATA
>JAYWHB010000476.1:0-8622 GCA_043777915.1 Deinococcales bacterium | reverse complement strand
GGCTTGGCGATTATTGTCAAGTCGTGATTCACCTGATTCTTGGATTTCTGCGGTCAGCACACCTTTAGGACGCTCAACCGACTTTTAACTATCTCTCTCGTTTATTCATGAATTGCATCAAGGTTTGGTCACACATCAAGATACTGTAGACGCAGAAGATGAATTCGGAAATCGTGTAAAAATACCACTACTCAAAGGGCAGTATAAAAAACTTCCGAATAGCCCTACGCGCAGAGATGGTTTGTTGCATCAGTATTGCCCACCGGTCCAAGTCGAAAGTGAAATGGATGCTTTGTTAAATTGGTTGGATGTGTATGCAGCAGAAAATCCGATTCTGGTTGCGGCTTGGTTGCATCATCGGTTCACACAAATTCATCCCTACCAAGATGGTAATGGAAGACTGGCACGAACACTGATGACCTATGTTTTACTAAAAGCAAACTTATTACCAGTTGTGATTCAAGGGGATGACGAGAATAAAAATATATACATCAATGCCCTCGAGTCTGCTGATTACGGAAATCTCGAACCGCTTGTACTACTGATTGCACAACTCGAGCAGGAAGCTATACTACAAGCGCTGAGCTTTGAAACTGAGGAAAAACCTGTCACATCAGCAGTATTTGAAGCCATCAAGGACAAACTCGAGAAGCGAAATAAAGAATCGCAAAGTAAATTACGTCAGGTCAACGAAGTTGCACTTGCCGCTCGAGCTTTTACCAACATCTATCTCGAAAAGCAGTTCGAGCAATTAAATAAAATTTTACAGAACTTAGAACGACCTAAACTCGAGTTTACAGAAGGCGGTAATGATAAAAACAATGGGCATTGGTATCGTCACCAACTTATTCAAGTTGCTAAGCAAAGTTCTACATTTGTTAATTTTAGTGAACATAGGTATTTCCTGAAAACCAAAATTCAGATTCAGCAAGAACAATTGATTTTTGTGGTTTCTTGGCATCATGTTGGACGAGAGCTTTCTGGTGTGATGCAAGCCACAGCCTTTGCAGAACTTGAATCGGTACAGCAAAGCCCAGTCCAAAGCGAAAACTTTTTTAACTGTTCAACCGAGCCGTATACTTTAACGCATTCAACCAACCCAGACACGATTAACGGACACTTTACAGCTTGGTTAGATTCGGCTTTTGCAGTGGCATTTAAGGCGTTTTCGGAACGATTATAATTACTTTAATTCCAGTGCTGCCGTAATAAAAGCCGTGTTCTCCTCGGGTGTGCCAATACTCACGCGAATACAACCTTCTAAGCCAAGGTAACTGTCTTGTTTGCGTACCAGAATGCCCTTCTCGAGCAGTTGGGCATGGGCTTTTTTAGCATCCAAGGTACGAATTAAGTGGTAATTGGCGGCTGATGGATAAATTTTCCATGTCGGGTGATGAATCAGCGCCTCATAGACTCGAGAACGCTCAAAGATGGTTTCTTCGACTCGAGCATCAAGATACTGCGGGTTCTCGAGTGCCGTTTCAGCCGCCGCTTGAATCAGTGTAGAAACATTAAACGGGCTAAGGATTTTTTGGACATGACCAGCTAATTCGGGTTGTGCCAGTAAATACCCAAGTCGTACCCCGCCTAAGCCCCATGCTTTAGAGAAGGTGCGTAAAATACAAACATTTGAATTTGTCCCCAAAAACTGCATATGGTTGCGTCCAGAGTATTCAAAGTAGGCTTCATCCAGCACAATAATCCATTCTGGAGAAGCGCTTTGTATCAACTGCTGTATTTGCTCAAAACTTGGCATTGCACCGGTTGGAGCGTGTGGCACAGCCAAGAACATCACCCCGGGAGTGGCTTGCTCGAGCGTGGCAAGAAGCATCTCCATTGGTAAATTAAAATCAGCTTCAAGCCGAGGCTCGAGCATTTGAGCCTCGAGCAACTGCCCAGATAAACTGTATAAACTAAAAGCAGGAACGACACTTAAGACCCGTTGCCCTAATCCAGCCGCTTGTGCCAGTGCATGAATCAGCACATTGCTACCGGGTGTGACCACTACACCCGCTTCCTGCCAGCCAACTCGAGCCGCTATTTTTTGACGCAAAGTATTGGCATGGATGTCTGGGTAGCGATTCCAGTGGCTATGCAGCATTTTTTCAAAGGCTAACTGCTTTAACTCGAATGGAAAATCATAACCAGATTCGTTCTGGTCAAGTTTTATCGGCGCGTCAATTGCCACAAAAGGATAATTGGGTGAGTCGCGTAAGGCTTTTCGGATTCCATTTAGCACAAGAGGACTCTAACAAAATACCCCAAGAATTTAGCCCTCGAGTTTACCGTCCCTTATTCGGACAATATGATTGGCTCTGGCGGCAACTTCCATGTCGTGGGTAATTAAAATTAGGGTGCGGTTTTGGCTACCTTCCACCTTCTCGGTTAGAAGCTCGAGAATGCCCGTACCCGTGGCAGTATCTAAGTTGCCTGTCGGTTCATCGGCAAATAGCACACTGGGGTTGGTGGCAAGCGCTCGAGCAATAGCAACCCGTTGTTGTTCGCCGCCCGATAATTGATTGGGGTAATGGGTGGTGCGTTTACTGAGTCCGACCCGCTTGAGAATTTCACTCGAGACACTGTTTCGTTTGGCTTTGGGGATTCCAGCTAAAGACAGAGGCAATTCGACGTTTTCTTGGGCGCTGAGGATACTGACCAAATTGTAATTCTGGAAAATAAATCCAAAGTGGGCTAAACGGTAGGCTGCCAAACTGGTTTCGGGCATGGTCGTGATGTCGTTGTCTTGGTGTGTGACCATGCCGCTTGAAGGGCGATCAAACCCAGCCAGCAAATTCAGCAACGTGCTTTTGCCACTGCCTGAAGGTCCGACAATCGCGGTAATTTTGCCAGCTTCAAAACCCAACGATAAATGATTGAGTGCTGTGACGCTGCTTTCGCCACTGGGATAAACCTTAGAAATGTCTTTTGCCTCGAGAATAATCATTTTAATTCCGTCCTAGTGCTTCGGTAATCACTAAACGACTGGCATTTCTGGCGGGCAGTAAACCAGATAATAAGCCCAGCACTGTGGCGACACCGATGGCAAGAGCAGCTAAGCGAAAGGTAATCTGGGCAATTTCGACACTGATTAAGTCACGCACTGCAAAATTGACCGCCAGTGTACCAAGCCAACCGACAAAAATCCCGCCGACTCCACCGAGCAGTGCCATCAGTAAGCTCTCCCAGACCACCAATTGAAAAACAAAACTGGGTTTTGCGCCGATTGCTCGAATCACTCCAAATTCCTTGGTGCGTTCGTACACCCCCATCATCACGGTGTTGGCTACCGCTAAGCCACCAACAATTAAAGAAATTAAACTGATGCCAAAACGAAAGGCATCACCAATGGCGATAGCGCGGTCAAGCACTTGCACCACATCACCTTGGGTTTGGGCTTTGAGTTCGCCATCAAAACGCTTATTGAGTTCATTGGCAACCTTACGCGCATCACCGGGGTCGTTGAGTTTTAGGGCAATTCCTGTGGCTTTGCCTTGGACTGCCAAGGTGTTACTTAGGCTTTGAAAGGGCAGAAAAATGGCACTGTCGGTAAAGCCTTCGCCTTTCTCGAGCAAACCCACGACTTTGTAGCGGTCGGTTCTCGAGAGACGCAGTTCATCCCCCAGACCGAGTTTAGCGGTTTTAGCCGCCTGAGACCCAACCACCGCGACTTTTTGATTGCCTTCGCTTGGCAGTACCCAACGCCCAGAGGCTAATTTCATATTGGGATAAACATCGGTCAGTTTGGTGTTCTCGAATGGGTAGGCAAGAATCACATACCCACTACCACTAAAGTTCCCTCGAGCGGTCAGTAAGTACGGAATCACCTGACGAATCCCAAGTTCGGTTTTTAGGGCTTCAAATCGGGCGATATTGCTTACTGGCACATCTGGAATGGGGCTACCAAAAACACTCGAGGAATCCGAACCCGCCAGTTGCACTTGAATGTCAGGTCCGATGTTGCCAATCTGGTCGCCCAAGGCTCGCCTAAAACCCTCACCGAGCGATAAAAATACCACCATACTGGCAACCGCGACAACAATCCCAAGAATGGTTAAAATCGTTCTGACTGGGCGGCGCATTAAACCACGCAAGGCTAAATTGGATAAATCCGCGAAATTCATAGTCTCGAGTCTAACGGGTTTTAATCGGGCGGAACGTCTCGAGGTGTACGGTTCACACGTCTCGAGGTGTACGGTTCCACAGCAAACAGCAAACAGCAAACAACCTTACACTTCAAGCGCCTGTACCAAACTGGTTTTACCGAGGCAAACCGAAAAGCCCCTAGCTTTAGCTATGGGGATGGATAGGTTTTGGCGCGAAGCAACGCATATAGTGCCGAAGGTACTACGAAAAACCCCTTAGCAGGTGTACATTAAGCACCTAATTGAATTTTACAGACAAATGTGCTAATCTATAAATATGCTTAAAGCACTCAAATACCGATTCTATCCAACCGAGGAGCAAGCAAAGTTCTTAGCTCGTCAGTTTGGTTGTAATCGCTTTGTCTACAACTGGGCATTACACCAAAAAACCAAGGCGTACCAAGAAACCAAGAAAGGACTCTCGAGATTCGCGCTTGATAAACAATTAACGCTTCTGAAAAAAGAACTCGAGTGGTTAAACGAAGTTGCGTCTCAACCCCTACAACAAGCCTTGGGTCATTTAGATAAAGCCTTCACTCGTTTCTTCAAAGAAAAGAAGGGCTTCCCAAAGTTTAAGAATAAACACGGAACACAGTCAGCTTCATACCCGCAAGGCGTAAAAATAGACTTTGAAGCTGGGTCACTGACCCTACCAAAAGTTGGAACTGTTAAAACCATTTTTAGTCGTACTTTTGAAGGTACAATCAAAACCACCACCATCTCGAGAACTCCCACTGGTAAATACTTTGTATCGGTACTGGTTGAGATTGAAAACCAAAATCTTAATCATCAAGATACTGAACAAATGGCGGTTGGAATTGACCTTGGCTTAAAGGACTTTGCTACGCTCTCAAGTGGTGAAAAGATAGCTCATCCCAAACATCTTGAGCAACACTTGCAACGTCTAAAAGTGCTTCAAAAACATTTAGCGAAGAAGAAAAAGGGGAGTAGTAATGCTAAGAAAGCCAAGTTAAAAGTGGCTTTGCTACACGAAAAAATTGGTAATACGAGAAAAGATTTTTTGCATAAACTCAGTACCAAACTTGTTAGACAATTCAATACGCTTTGTTTTGAGGACTTGAATATCCAAGGGATGATGGCAAACCATAAATTGGCTCGACACATTGGACAGAGTGGGTGGGGAATGTTCAAACAGTTCTGTGAGTACAAAGCAAACTGGAATGGTAAACATATCCGTACCATTGGACGATTTGAACCTAGCTCGAGATTATGTACTTGTGGGTACTGGAATCATGATTTAACGCTTGCCACTCGAGTTTGGACTTGTCCAAGTTGTGGTGCAACGCATGACCGTGATGTGTTAGCGGCAAATAATATCAAGCGATTTGCCTTTAAGAAAAACGATACGCTCAGTAATTCTAATTCATCGGTGGATAGCCGAGGTGAGCCTGTGGAGTTGCCGTCAATAGATGGGACTGTGAAGCAGGAAGTCCAGAACGCGAGTTTTGGAATTCCCTGCCTTTAGGCATGGGGAGATGTCAATTGAAAATCCGATGGCTCAAAGCAATAAATTTCCTAAACGCTTGGCATCTTTTTCAGCAGTTAGTGCCAGTTCCATTGCCAAAAAAATTCGGGCTTGTGCAGTGTGCGTTTCGGTGCGATTTAACACGTCAAACACAAAATTTCTTCCATAAGGAATGTCTGTGCCAGCACAGTCAATTTTATGTTCGCCTTTTTGATCAACCATAAATAAATGATCGCTGCTGGCTTCAACCGCAACATTCACATATTTGCGACACTCGAGATAGCCTTCTGTGCCAAGCACCACCAATCGCCCATCACCCCATGTACTTAAACCTTCAGGTGTGTACCAGTCAAGGCGCACATAACCATGCCCACCGTCACCCTCGAGAACCATCTCCCCAAAATCTTCCAGACCTGGGTACTGCGGGTAACGGTAATTTGCTACGGTACTGGTTGTGACTTTGGCTTGTGTACTGTTGGTGAAGAACAAGAATTGTGCGACCTGATGCGAACCAATGTCGGTCAGAATACCGCCATAGTGTTCGCGTTCAAAAAACCACTGTGGACGACCTTCAGGGCGAGTACGGTGTGGTCCTATTCCAAGGGTTTGTACAACTCGCCCAATCGCACCAGCTTGCACAAGCTCGTAGGCTTTGTTGGTGCAGGAAGAATCGTAATACTCTGAGTAGCAAATGCTATAAATTTGTTTTGTTTGGGCTTGAACTTTTTTGACAAGCGCCAGTTGCTCAAGACTTGTGATACCAGGTTTGTCCGCCATAAAGTCCTTGCCATGCTGCATAACACGAATGCCAAGTGGCGCACGGTACGAGGCAATGCTGGCAGACAACACAATCTGAATAGCTTCATCTTCAAGAATTTCTGCTTCACTGCTGGCTTGTGGGATGGTGTCATATTTTTTTGCAAATTCGGCAGCTAGGTCTGGTTCTGGCACATACCACTTTGCAAATACCACACCCACATTAAACATGTGCTGCATCATGGCGTAAATATGCCCGTGGTTAATACCAATTACGGCAAAGCGAAGATTCATGCTTTGACCTCGAGCTTCACAGCTTGACCTAATCGAGCCGAATCATGAATTGCTTCGATTACCCGAATTGCATATGCTCCATCTTCCAATGAAATATCTGGTGGGCGCTGCTCAAAAATTGCAGTGCAGAATTCTTTGTATTGTTCTTGATGGGCGCTCGAGAGTTGCCCCGGTTCATGACTGGAACTGGCTTCAAACCCAGACCCAAAAGCAGCCAATTCGGCATCCATACGGTTTGTATCGCCAAAAGCACCATACATGCTGGTTTGTTCACCTTTTTCTGCGGCATGAAAGTAAATTAACTGGTCACCATCAATAGTCGCACTACCACGATCACCACTAATCTCAAGTCGCGCACTCAAGCCGGGATAAGTGGCTATACTGGCTTCAATCACACCAATTGCGCCGCTCGAGAATTTTAATACGGCGGCGAGTGTGTCTTCGACTTCGATCCGCTCATGTGCCAATACACCACTATAAGCAAAGACTTCTTCGACGCTACCCATCATCCAGACCATCAAATCTAAAGTGTGAATACTTTGCGAAATCAGTGCTCCCCCCCCACTGATTTCCATTGAACCCCGCCATGGCACAGCATCAAAGTATTCTTGAGGTCGCCACCAACGCACTTGGGCTGCGGCACGGGTTAAACGCCCAAAACGCCCCGCATTCAGTGCTTGTTTGATTACCCGCGCAGAGGTGTCATATCGGTGCTGACTGATGACTGTTGCCAAACAACCCGAGCTTTTTTGGGCGGCTTCGATACGTTTGACGGCGGCTACGCAGACATCGGCGGGTTTTTCAATCACCACATGCTTACCCGCATTCAAGGCTAACACCGCCTGATCAGCATGAACATTTGGTGGTGTGCAAATTGCCACGCCATCCAAACCTTGATGCTCAAGCATCGTTTCCAAACTGGGGTAGGCGGTAATATTTTGTTCGTTGGCAATTTTTTGTGCAGTTTCAAAACGCATATCTGCCACAGCAACCAGTTCTGCCAAACCACTGTTTTTTAAGCTGTTTAAGGCTTTGATGTGGGCAGTTGAAATTGCTCCAGCGCCTAAAATACCAAATCGAAGAGGCTGTTTATTGGTCATGATGTCCTTTATTTGTCTTTGTTTACAGTGTTATGGGGCGAAGAATACCTTCGCCCCACAAAAATCTCAAGGGAAATGCTTACTTCACAAATCCAGCTTTGCGTAAGTCGTTGTTGGCACTGGTCACATAAGCAGCAAAATTCAGGCTGCTCAAGCTCTTGGTGAAGCTCGTCCATTCGGTGTTGCTCAAAGGACGTTGACCAAGCACAAATTGCGTTAAGCCTTCGGCAATGTAACGGTCAAGATCGGCTTGGTTGCTGGCGGGTTTAATCAAGAGTTGGGCGGTGGTGTTGACAAAAGGCATTTGCGCGGTGATTTTATAACCCATTTCGATGGGGTTGATGATGCGACCATCAAGGGCTTTGTGTGGTGGACGTACGGTGGCGACCTCACCAGGGTTGCCATTCGAGGCAAAGTTCTTCATTTGGGTCAAAGGACCTTGTTCTTTGCTGGTGTAACGCATGTTCTCAGGAATGCCTTCGTATGTCGGGTCGCCGTCCTTATCAAGGTTGTAATTCACACCTTTGATACCGAACATCAAAGCAAAGTAACCTTCGGGGCTATTTGCCCACTCGAGGAACTGTGCCAAGAGCTTGCCCTTACCAGCATCGGCGGCTTTTTTGCTCATCGCCATCAAAGTACCCACAGGTGCAAGCAAACCAATGCTTGACTTGCCACCTGGTCCTTTGGGCGGGAAAATGTACTGCAATTCGCCTTTGGGGTTGTTCTTATCGAAATCAGGGTAGTTCTGGTAACAGATTGCCGCGCAGAAATCGTACAAGAACATACCGTACTTGCCTGCCTTCCAACGACCTGCAAAATCACTACCGCTTAAGGTGGGCCA
>JAYWHB010000475.1:0-8625 GCA_043777915.1 Deinococcales bacterium | reverse complement strand
ACGAACAGGTAAGGATTTACGGTGACGTAAGCCACGGTAGCTTCCAATGTCCATCAGTCGCTTGATGTTCTGACCAATTTCTGAACGCAAATCACCTTCGATTTTGAAGTTTTTCTCAACAAAATCACGCAATTTGGTTTGTTCAGCTTCGGTCAAAGCCTTAACCCTTGTATCTGGGCTGATACCTGTTGCCTTAAGCACTTCTTGGCTACGGGTTAATCCGATACCAAAAATGTAGGTTAAAGCAATTTCGACACGCTTTTCGCGTGGTAAATCTACACCACTAATACGCGCCATGCTTAACCCTGCCTCTGCTTATGATTGGGGTCTTTGCAAATAACAAAAACCACCCCATGTCGGCGAACAACTTTGCAGCTATCGCACATTTTCTTAACACTTGCTCTGACTTTCACGATTTTCCTCCTCGCGCCGCCGTTGTATTAGGTCTTTCGACCTTAGCAGCGCTCGACAGCCGTACAGCACTGTCTATTTGGACTAATTTGGGGGTAACAATTCCTGCTGAGTAAAATAAATTCTAAGTTTCGTAATGCCCATGACAACTAATAATTGTTAAATCGAGTTCGCTCCAACGATAAACCAAACGGTGTTCTTCGGTAATTCGCCTAGACCAAAAACCTGCAAATTGATGACGTAACGGTTCTGGTTTGCCCGTACCAGTAAACGGTGTTCTCGCACTTTCCTTGATAAGTTTGTTAATTTTAAGCCATACTTTACGATCAAACTCACCCCACGCCACGTATTGCTCCCACGCAGATTCAATAAATATAATTTTCACAGTTCAGCAAGTTCCTTGGTGATAACTTTGCCATGTTTCAATTCTTCTAAAGCTTTATACATCTGGACAGCAGTACGCGGGTCAGAAAGCAAAAATTCGGTTTCTCTCATCGAACGAAATTCGGCATAAGAGATAATAATAGCTTGGTCTCCATCATTAGTCGTTAAAATTATCTGCCCTGCATCTTCAACCACAGAACGAACCAAATCCTCGAGATTTTCTTTGGCTTCACGAACTGTAACTGCAACCATGACTGACTCCTTTAGACTTCTAAACACAACGGAAACTCCGAAACGAGTTCAGAGTTCGTAAGCGTACCATTTTTATTGTAAAAAGTCATAGTACCCTGTAAGTTACAAAACCAGACTTCCCTTGCACCTTGCTCTAAGTACAAATCTAATTTCTCGAGCATTTCGTCTTGGGTGTTACTTGGGCTGGTAATTTCAACACAAATTTCTGGGGCAACAGGAAAGGGTGTGAAGCGTTTGTACTCTTTATAAAATTCGCTGGACATCCAAGCCACATCAGCAACTTTAACGTTTTTACGGGGCTGGATACTACACTCAGAAATACTCGAGCCAGACTTTAAGAGTTGCATCAGCAAAGAGCCAATCATCATTTGCAAAATTCCGTGCATATTTGTGGCTGGACTCATAACAATTTTGCCTTGTTCGTTGAGTTCGATTTTATAAGGTAAATTCTGGAGTGTATGATCATTGATAACTTCTTGCCAAGTCATACATCACCTCAACTATTTGCGGTACACAATCCGACCCTTGCTTGGGTCGTACTTACTAATCTCGAGAACCACGCGGTCTCCCGGTAAAATCCTGATGTAATTCATTCGCATCTTGCCAGACACATAACTCAGTAACTCATGACCGCTGTCTAACTTAATCATAAAAGTGGTGTTCGGTAACGCCTCAAGTACCACACCTTCGGTGCGAATTACATCTTCGGCTTTTTCTTGGCGTTTTGCGTCTTTGGCTTCGCGTGATGCGCCCGGTTTAGAACTGCGGTTTCTTCCTGCCATTTATCCTCCGTCTTGCGGGTTGTAGGTTATACCCCGCCTTAACGGGTTACTCGAGTAAGCCTTACGATTCTGACTGATTTCAAGTGTATAGATGTCCCGATTTCAGTTACAGCGTTTATCGGAGTCATTCAAAACCAAAATATCTGTCCCAGCATTGACTGAATTTACAAGTAATGAATCGCCAGTTATTTGCATCTGTGAGCAGACCTCATTAAAATTTGTCGGTGGTGCAAAACTGATACAAGTGTCTCCAACCATAACCTTAACTTGCTTGCTACCTTGTGAGATTTCCTCAACTACTTGACTAGAAGCTATAGCCAGTTCTTTTTCCGAATTGCGTCTACTCTCACTACAAACAAAGACATTTTTTGGCTGTGGAGAAAAAGTAACAAACACAAGAAAAGAGCCTAAAACGCCTACAAGTATTCCAACTACAATTCTCACCATGACTAAGACTACTAAAATCTTGCACATTATCCAAAAAACTAACTCTTATAAACAGGACCCCAAGCAGCGCCTTTTGGCAGGGTTAGAACTCGAGGACCTTTTTCTGTAATCGCCACTGTATGTTCAATCTGGGCGCTTAAACTGCCATCTTTGGTTTTGGCTGTCCATTTATCCTCGAGTACCACCACATCGGTGCGTCCAACTGTCACCATTGGCTCGAGTGCAAAGGTCATCCCGGGTTTTAAGACCACGCCTTTTCCAGGTTGTCCCCAATTTGGCACTTGTGGTTCTTCGTGCATTTTGCGCCCAACACCATGTCCAACAAATTCTCGCACCACCGAAAAACCTGCCGCTTCGACGGTTTTTTGGACTGCCCAAGAGACATCGCCCAATCTTCTGCCTGCTTGCGCCGCTTTAATTCCAGCCCAAAGTGCGGCATCGGTCACGATTAGTAACTTTTTAGCAATCGGTGAGATTGAACCCACACCGTAAGACCTCGCGCTATCAGCCACCCAACCTTTGTAGTGCAGCCCAATGTCCACACTGATAATATCGCCGTTACGCAGTTTTTGACCACTGGGTATGCCATGCACAATCACATCGTTGATGCTCGAGTTAATTGTGGCTGGAAAACCATTATAGCCAAGAAAAGCGGGTCGAGCGCCAAACTCGAGAATTGCATTTTCGGCAATTTCGTTTAAGTGCTTGGTGGTTACACCCTCGGCGACAGCTTGTTCCACAAGGTCATGGACTTTGTAAAGGATTTCGCCTGCCACAGCCATCATCTCGAGTTCATTGGCGCGCTTATAGATAATTGACATTCTTAAACAACTGCCTTGAGTCTAGCGTAGACTTCTTCGGGAGTGCCTGTTCCCGAAATTGGCTTAACATGTCCACGAGCCGCATAAAAGTCTATCAAAGGCTGGGTTTTTTCGAGGTAAACCTTAAAACGATTACGAATAGTTTCTGGGTTGTCATCATCGCGTCCTTCGATTTTGGCTCGCTCGAGTAAACGCGCCACCAATTCATCTTCTGGAACTTCTAAGAGCGGCGCACTCGAGACTGGGGTACTCAATTCCTCGAGCAGCATTTCTAAAGCATTGGCTTGGGCAGTGGTACGCGGAAATCCATCAAAAATCACACGGATACTGTCCATGCTCGATAATTTTTCACGAATCATGGCAATCACGATTTCATCCGAGACCAAGTTACCTGCTGCCATCAACGGTTCAACAATTTTACCCAAGTCTGTTCCACGGGCAATGTTATCGCGTAGCATTTCGCCAGTGCTGAGTTGCACCAACTCGAGTTCGGTGGCGAGGCGTTTGGCTTGTGTACCTTTGCCAGCACCCGGAGGTCCTAAGAAAATGATGACTTTGTGCATGAATGCTCCATCAAAAAAAAGTTTCTCGAATCACTTAAACTCGAGAAACAAAGCCGTTATTGTTGAAAGCCGCCGCGCCCACGGAGTTTGCCTTTTTGCAGGAAACCGCCGTAGTTGCGTATAGCCAGTTGCGACTCGAGTTGTTTTAAGGTGTCAAGCGCCACACCGACCACAATCAGCAGGGTTGTTCCAGCCAAAGGAAAAGTCGTGACGTTGGTAATGTTTTGAACAACCGTTGGAATAACTGCCAAGGCTGCCAGAAACAACGCTCCCCAAAGGGTAATTCTGCCTGAGATGCGCTCAAGATGCGACTGGGTATCTGCGCCAGGACGAACTCCAGGGACAAATCCGCCTTGCTCACGCAAGTTTTCGGCTACGCGCTTAGGGTCAAAGGTAATACTGGTGTAAAAGTAGGTAAAACCCAAAATCAACAGCACTTCAATCAACAATCCAGAAGCAGTACGGATATTTAAAAAATCAGCGACCGTTTGCGCCCACGGTGCATTTGGCAGGCTTTGCGGGATAATTTGAATCACCGACAAAATCGAACTGGAGAAAATAACCGGAATCACGCCAGCCGTGTTTATTTTTAAGGGAATAAAACTAGCGTTCGCTGCACTAGCGGCTGCGCCACCAGCTTTAGCCGAGACTTTACGAGCGTACTGCACAGGTATTCGCCGCTCGCCTTGTTGCACCAGCACAATAAAACCAATCACCAGCACAACCATAAAGAAAAAGAAAATAACTGCCAGTAGGTCAAATTGTGTTCCCATTAAAGCAAATGTTTGTTGAAACTGAGTCGGGAAACCTTGCACAATACCAGCGAAGATAATCATGGATATACCGTTACCAATGCCGTACTCGGTGATTCGTTCACCAAGCCACATTGTAAAAGCACAACCAGCCATTTGAGTGATAACCAAAACAAGCATAAATAGGGCTGGATTCCAACCGATTTTGACAAATGTACCTTGGCTCTGCAATAAATTAGCAAAGAAAAAGGCTTGCACGGCGGCTAATGCAATAGCAGCCATACGGGTGTATTGGTTAATCCGTTTTGAGCCTTCTGGTCCTTCTTTCTGCATTTTTTCTAAAGCTGGAATCGCGGTGGTCATGATTTGCATGACGATACTGGCAGTAATATAAGGTAGAACGCCCAAAGCAAAAAGTGAGAACTGCTCGAGACTACCACCAGAAACCAAGCCAAGAATACCCAGAACCCCACCAAGGTTTCCACCTGCGATGTTGCTGCTGAGGCTGCTTGCGTCCACACCGGGGGTTGGGATAGCTGCACCAAAACGGTAAACCGCCAATGCACCCAAGGTGAAAAGGATTTTCATTCGTAATTCTGGAATCTTAAAAGCATCTAAGAATGCGCGCCACATAATTTACCCCTGTAAAGCATACAATGCCGCGACCCAAAAGGGTTGCGGCATTTGGCTTAGTGGTTTGAGGCTCACGCGCCCTCGGCGGCATTGATAACTGTAATACTGCCTCCGGCACTTTTGACCTTTTCGATAGCAGTCGCACTGGCATTGTCCACAACAATTGTCAGGGCAGTGCTGAGTTCGCCAAAGGCAAGTAATTTAATCGGATGATGAATCTTTTTGATTAAACGCTTAGCAACAAGGCTTTCGCCATTAACAACTTCGTTAGCGGCAAAGACGCTCAGGTCAGACAAATTGACAATATGGAATTGTTGTTTGTTTGGATTGTTAAAGCCGCGCTTGGGCAGACGGCGAATCATCGGTGTTTGACCACCCTCGGCTTTGTACGAACCGCTCGAGGGTAAGCTCGAGCCAGAACGCGATTGCTGACCTTTATGTCCGCGTCCGGCGGTTTTGTCCGTTCCACCAGGTCCACGTCCAACCCGCTTTTTGCGGTGACGAGCGCCCGGATTGGGTTTGAGTTCATTGAGTTTCATGGGAGTACCTCTTAGGCGAAGGGCGAAGGTCAGCAAGGCAAGGTTTTGGCTTTCGCCCTTGCCTTGCTGACCTTTGCCTCACTTTATCTCGAGAATAAACTTGATCGCTTCGACTTGCCCGCGAGCGGCGGGGTTGTCTTGGACAGTCACGGTTTGACCAATTTTCTTGATGCCAAGGGCTTTGGCGGCTGCCAATTGCGGCTTGGTCAGTTTAATCAGGCTACGGCGCAAAGTGATGTTCATTGGGCAGTCTCCTTGAGTTTAGCCAAACCTTCCTTGGTTTGTAAACGGCTCAAGCCATCGAACACAGCGTAGGCAACATTAACTTTGGTGCGGCTGCCGAGTTCTTTACTTAGAAGGTCGGTGATCCCAGCAAGCTCAGCAATGGCTCGAGGTACGCCACCTGCGATGACACCCGTACCAGCGCTGGCTGGACGAAGAATCACGTTAGAGGTGGTGTTCTTACCAATGATGTCGTGAGGAATTGTACCGTTTTGAAGCGGGACACGAATCAGGTTCTTACGAGCATTGGCGTTGGCTTTAGCGACTGCCAATGGCACTTCTCGAGACTTACCGATTCCTAAGCCAACCCGACCATTGCGGTCTCCGACGACAACCACGGCTTGGAACTTAAAGCGGCGACCACCTTGGTAGGTTTTGGCATTGCGCTCTAAGGAAATCATCTTTTCTTCAAATGGATCGGTGCTGCGTTCGGCTTGGTCGTTGCGACCTCTGCCGCGTTGGTTGCCACCACGTTGGTTGCCACCACCGCGTTGATTGCCACCGCGTCCGCCACCTGCATTGTTGGAGCGTTCAGAAGTCAAGACCACCCTCCCGCGCCGCATCCGCGAGCGCTTTAACACGACCGTGGTATTGGTACGCACCACGATCAAATACTACGGCTTTAATGTTGGCGCTTAAAGCGGCTTGGGCAATGGCTGCCCCAACGGCTTTAGCAACTTCGGTTTTGTTGCCAGACTTGCTTTCCAAAGCGGCACTTGAGGCGGCGGCTAAGGTCACGCCAGCTACGTCGTCTATGATTTGGGCATAGATGTGCTTGTCGCTGCGGAAGACACTTAAACGCGGACGGCTCGAGACAGCTTTGATTTTGTTGCGGGTACGGAATGTACGACGCGTTTTGGCTGTTACGCTCATTTCTTACCTCCCTTACCACCGGCGGCTGACTTACCGGGTTTGAGGGTCAGTTGTTCGCCTTCAAAGCGCACACCTTTGCCGTGGTAGGCATCGGGCTTGCGGACTTTACGGATGTTAGCAGTGACTTGTCCGACCAGTTGCTTGTCAATACCATGAACCTGAATTTTGGTCTGGTCTGGCAAAACAAAGCTGATTCCAGCCGGTGGTTCTATTAAAACGGGATGGCTGTAACCAATGGCTAACTCGAGGGTCGCACCATTTAATTTAGCGCGAAAACCCACACCATGAAGCTCTAAGTTCTTTTGAAACCCAGCACTGACCCCTTGGATGGCATTTGCCACCAAAGTACGGGTTAAACCGTGTTGGGCGCGGTGGGTGCGGCTGTCGGATGGACGGCTAACATTGATGTTACCCGCTTCTTCTTGGATTAAAATTTCGGGGTTGACAGGCACGACCAACTCACCTTTTGCACCCTTGACTTTAACCAAACCAGCACTGATATTGACACTTACGCCCTTGGGTAGGGCAATGGGTTGACGACCGATGCGGCTCATTACCACACCTCGCAGATTACTTCGCCACCGATGCCACTTTTACGGGCATCGCGGTCAACCATCAGTCCTTTAGAGGTACTGACAATACTCATGCCTAAACCAGCATGAATCTTTGGCAAGTTGTCGGAAGTGACATAAGCACGACGACCCGGACGGCTGATACGGGTGATGCTTTTAATCACGGGTTCACGTTTCGCCCCGTACTTTAAGCCCACACGAATCACTTCAAAGCCAGTCTCGAGCTTAACGCGCTCAACACCTTTAACGTAACCCTCTTTCTCGAGGATATGGGCGATGCGCTCTTTGAACTTAGAAGCGGGGATGTCCACCGTTTCCTTGTAGCCGCGAACCGCGTTACGGATGCGGGTGAGCATATCTGCAATTGGATCTGAAAGCATTTTTGCTTCTCCTGTTGGTCAGCTTTAACCCGTTTCTCGAGTTCAAACCGTTTTCTAGCTTCGCGGGTGGTATCGGATGAATCCAACCGACCATCCCCGCACCGACCCGAGACCCTGCTGCTAGGCTTGAACCCCTAGCACGAACAACTCGAGTTAAAACAAATTGCTTGGACAATCTTCCAAGCGTTTGAGCTTACACCATTTAGGCTGGTAGTCTCGAGTCTTTTGACCCTCAACAGTGTGAGTTTTTTGACCCTCAACAATCTCGAGTCTTTTGACCCAAGATTTACCAACTGGCTTTGGTCACACCGGGCAATTCGCCTTTGTGGGCTTTTTCGCGCAGCACAATGCGGCTAAGTCCAAAGAATCCAACGTAACCACGTGGACGACCCGTTTCTGAGCAGCGATTGCGAAGGCGGACTGGGCTGGCGTTGCGTGGAATGCTTTGCAAACCAACGTAATCGCCGGCGGCTTTCATGGCAGCGCGTTTGGCGGCGTACTTTTTAACCAGCACTTCACGTTGTTTTTGACGGGCTTTTTTTGATTGAATTGCCATAGGTCTCCTGATGTAGGGGCGCACTGCACCCCTACGGGTTATTTCTTGAAGGGAAAGCCTAAGCCCTCAAGCAGAGCGCGGGCTTCTTCGTCATTCTTGGCAGTGGTAACAACGGTGATGTCAAAACCACGGGTCGCGTCTACCATTTCGTAAGTAATTTCCGGGAAAACCATTTGTTCTTTGATACCAAGGTTGTAATTACCACGACCATCAAAGCTATTTGGGTTGACTCCACGAAAATCACGAATACGCGGCAAAGCGATGTTCAAGAGTTTCTCGAGGAAAGTGTACATTTTTTCGCCCCGAAGCGTGACTTTTAAGCCAACGTTCTGACCCGCACGGAGCTTAAAGTTCGAGACGCTTTTCTTGGACTTGGTA